>JAEPQQ010000017.1:32144-49175 GCA_017640445.1 Bacteroidia bacterium
GTTTTGGTCGCTGGATACAAGACTTTCTACCTCCCAAACAGTGGTATCAATGGTGCCAATTTCAATGTAAGAGGAGTCTGTAAACAGGATGGGTGTTTTGAAACAATCATCTGAGAAAGTGAAATGTGGTACCGGGCAATATGGAGAATTGTATAAAACCCAGGCACCAACGTAATCACGTGTCGATTCGGAAGTGGTTTGATTGGTTGCGGCACTGGTAGAACCTCGTAGTGTGTAATCCCACAAACCACTTGTGCCATTAAATCGTGCTGCCTCGAGCTCGGCTTCGTCAATGTCGTTTGAACTTCCAAGCGAAGCATCCCATTCCCGGTCAACATATGAAAACCCAAAAGACAATTCAGGGTTGTTGTTATACGCTCCTCCGCTTACAACATAAAACCGATCCACAGACTTCACGTCGTTTTCAATAGCATATTCATTGTCGAAATTAGAAACGCCAATAGGTAGAGGTCTGTTATTAGGAGCCCAAGTTGTATTGGTTGGGTATGTTGCTACGGTAACATAACCTGAGTCCATAACCTGAATGCCCGGAGATTGAACGGCAATGGTGAGCGGTACATAGTTAAAGTCTGTTGTACCAAACGGAACAACCAGTGCGGAGCCCGATGTCGCGTTTCGAAGTGTCCATTGTACCTTTCCGTACCCGAGTGTTGGGTCCGTATCACCAATCAAAAGGCCCAGGCTTCTCTCAATGGCATTTGGGCTGGGGTTGTTAATAATCAGAAGGTTTGAGTTTAACGACAAGCTCTTGTCGTTGAGTTTTAGCTTTCCCGTTCGTGTTCCTGAATAACCACCACCAACCAGTGTTTCAATCGCCAAAACTTTATTGGCTGATCCGGCCAGCTCAAGATCGTTGAACTTGGTGGATGTTGTGCCTGTTATTTGTTGAACAGCACCACTTAGGATAACGGTACCATCGTTGTTACCTATAGCAGGTGATGAACCATTGTTGACCCAGTCACCGTCAACGTGAATATTTCCTTTGTTTCGGGTTAAGACCAAACTGGTTCCCTTGCTGGTATAATGACCAGATGGCTCGTTGATTACCACGTGTGCATTGTCTTTTACCACCAGAGTCGCGTCTTTAATGACCCAGCCCTGGGCCATAACCAGACAAGGGTACGCCCAACAAAGAATATATGTCAGAAGCTTTTTCATATGAGTTGCCTCTATTCTTTGTTCAGAATTAGGGTTTTGAGTTCTTCAAGCTCCTGTCTGAGAGCTTTGATTTCCGCATCCTGGTTGTTAACTCGTTGCTCCAGATCCTTGTTGCGTTTGATGAGGGCCTGAGCTGCCGCCAGGTTAATACCGTTATAGGCCAGTGTACTGATTCCCAGGCTATCGCTACCACCAAGCCCGAAAGCCGCGTGAAAATCTTGCGCCATGGGGCCTATGAACTTAACATCATCGTCGTTCCCAATGTAGTTCCATTGTGTAATGGGCAGGGCTTGAATTTTATCGAGGATTTCTTCACCGTTGATTTCCTCAAAGTTCTCTTTCATATTTCGGTCGGAGGTGCTTACCCAGGAAGTACCGCCATTGTTCATGTACACACCAGTGGTAAGGTCAGACTTGGTATACAGCCGATAACCGTTATTAAACCGCATTGTCATTGTATGCTGCGCCGGGCTTTGGGTGATGGTGGTAACACTACCATCTCCAAATATGAACGAACCGTTTTTAAAGTTGGTTGACACATAGCTACCCATTGCAACTGAACGGTCGGCAATGGCGTATACGTTGTTACCAATGGCAACCGAGTAGGGATTGTTTGTTCTAACATTCGAACCAATCGCTACAGCGCCGGTACCTTCTGCAAAGGCACGATATCCAATTGCAACGGCATTGTTTCCTTTGATCGTGTCTTGATAACCAATGGCATAACTATGATTATAACCGGATAATACATGAGACTCTTCCCCAAAAACACCGGAATTGGTTCCCAATGAACTGGAGTTGTGTCCAATGATAAACGAGTATTGACCATACGCATTGTTTTTTGTTCCAAAGGCAATTGCATTTCTTCCTCCGGTAATTGACCGGTCTCCAATGGCAATGGAATATTGAAGCTTGGTGATAGAGCTATCGCCCATGGCGATGCTGTAAGAGCCAACAGCTTCTACTTGTTTACCCACCGCAAACGTATGTTGGTCCTTGGCCAGTGCACCATAGCCAAAACCAGTGGAATAGGTGCCAAGGTTGGCCGCGTTCCATTCAGTTCCAATGGCAGTTCCGGCTCTGAATGCAGATGTTCTGGGGTTGAAAACCAACCGCGTTCCTGCACCCGGGCTACCAGCAGTGGCACCAGAGGCAACAGTTCCTGATACCAGAAATCCATCGGTACCTTGAACTTCAACGGCACCATTATCTGCGGTTATTGTGC
This sequence comes from Bacteroidia bacterium, assembly GCA_017640445.1. GTDB lineage: Bacteria > Bacteroidota > Bacteroidia > NS11-12g > UBA9320 > UBA987. Next base: position 34,549 of record JAEPQQ010000017.1, read on the forward strand.
GTCCGTTTCCGGCTCCTCCTTCATCGTACGCCATATCAAGCGTGTTTCGACCAAGGTATCCCGGAACCCAGGTAGTTCCGTTCCAGATCATGACATCACCAACCGTATTACCTGGTTTGATGCCCAATTTTTTTGGGCTGGCTACTGTACCTGCACCCGAAAGCATCAGGGCACCATTGGTTATCGTGTCGGTTACCTCGTTTCCGATTATACCGTCGTTTTCTGCCGGGAACGAAATCTGAGTGGGAACCCAATTTGTGCCGTTCCACATCCACACGTCGCCATTAGCGGTTCCTGCATTGATACCAACCCGAAACGGGTTAGCACCTGTGCCCGTACCAAGTCGGGTTAAAATGCCGCGGGCATTCACCGTGTCGGTTAACTCATTTCCAATAACTCCGTCAACCTCTGCAGGAAAACTGATTTGTGTTGGGGCCCAGTTTGTACCGTTCCACATCCACACATCGCCATTGGCAGTTCCGCTGTTAACACCAATTGTATAAGGGCTTGCGTCTGTTCCAAGACCAGACCGGGTAAGAATGCCCTTTGACCCGGATGTATCTGCTAATTCATTTCCAATCACGCTGTCCTTCTCCAATGGAATCACAATGGTGGTTAAAACCCAGTTGTTCCCATCCCACATTAACGATTGTCCAATGGAATTACCCGGCATAACACCAATGGTATAAGGATTTGCAGCTGTTCCCGCACCCTGTCTTGTTAACAGACCATATGCGTTAAGCGTGTCACTAATTTCATTACCAATCACACTGTCTTGCTCCTTTGGGAAAACAATGGTTGGGTGTATAATCCTGGAAGAGGCCCATTTGTTCCCATCCCACATCCAAACATCACCCGAATTAATACCCGGGTTAATGCCCAGTTTTAAGGGATCTGCTTGAGTTCCTGTTCCGTATTTGTTCAGAATGCCTAGGGCATTGGTTGTGTCAGTAACCTCGTTTCCGATTACGGCATCTTGTTCAGCGGGAATGCTTATGGAAGAAGAAACCCATCGATTTCCGTTCCACATCCACACATCGCCTGCATTTGTACCTGCGCTTACGCCCAGGGTTAAAGGGCTTCCGGCCGTTCCGTTTCCATATAGTTCAAGTACGCCTCTACTATTGTTGGTGTCGCTTATTTCGTTGCCAATAACGCTGTCTTGTTCAACCGGGAAAACGATGGGACTCGACACCCATGCCGAACCATCCCACATCCAAACATCTCCGAGTCTGTTACCAGCGTTAACGCCTATTGTATAAGGATTTGCGGCAGACCCGTTTCCGTTTCTGATCAATATTCCACGTGCAAAAGACGTATCGCTTATTTCATTACCGATTATACTGTCTTTTTCAAACGGAAACTGGGTTAGCGTCCAGGTGTTTCCATCCCAAACCCAAATGTCGTTAAGTTGTTGACCGGGATTCACTCCAACGGTATACGGATCAAACACAGTGCCCGAGCCTCCACGAGTGAGCATGCCATTGCTACCCGATGTGTCACTGATTTCGTTTCCAATAACACCGTCGTTTTCTACCAACGGAATGTTTCTTGCAAAAACCAGTTGCCCAAATTCATTGATTGTAAACTGAGGAATGGAGTCAGTATAACCATACTGACCGGTTGTTACGCCGGTTGGTTCAAGTCGTATGGTGCCAAAGGCATCCAATCGACCACCCAATAAACCAGCTCCTGTTTCCAGATGCTGAAAAACAGGTTTCCAACTAACATTGTCAAAGTACCAAAAACCCACGGTATCATCCGTCTGATATACCAATAAACCGTTTGCCGGCGACGGAATTGACAGTTTTGCCACCTTGGTCATACGGGGTATGAGCATACCTCTGGAATTCGACTGTACATCAAGCATAGCCGAATTGTCGGGGTCGGCGCCGGTTTCATTGATTCCGACTCCTTGTCCATATGTAGTTGAAAAAGAAAATAATAGCGTGCTAACGAAGAATGTGCGTCTAAAAAGTTTAGACATAGTAATCCAGTATTTTATTAAGTAAAAACTCTGACGAACTTGCATTTCATCAATGATTTCTAGGGTTTCTTATAGTAGTAAGTAACAGCTAAGGTAATAATTTCTAACCAAACATAAGTTTAGGGGTGAGTTTAATTATTTTTGTGTGTACAAAATAATGGAAATGGACAGAGAAATCTTTGACTTAATAAATCAGGAATTAACGCGACAACAAGACGGTATTGAACTAATCGCAAGTGAGAATTTTGTGTCGGAAGACGTGTTGGCAGCAGTAGGAAGTGTGCTAACAAATAAATATGCCGAAGGACTACCAGGAAAGCGGTACTACGGAGGATGTGAAGTGGTTGATCAGGTTGAGCAAATTGCCATTGATCGGGCCAAGGAACTCTTTGGTGTGAGCTGGGTTAATGTACAACCACATTCGGGCTCGCAGGCAAACGCGGCAGTGATGTTGGCATGCCTTAAACCAGGGGACAAACTACTTGGTTTCGACCTTTCCAATGGCGGGCACCTTACCCACGGATCACCAGTGAACTTTTCAGGAAAGACCTACCAGGCGTTTCATTACGGAATTGACCAGGAAACAGGTCTTGTAGATATGGACAGCGTTGAGGAAATTGCTTTACGCGAAAAACCAAAACTCATTATCTGTGGAGCGTCGAGCTACTCAAGAGATTGGGATTATGCACGATTCAGAGAAATTGCGGATAAAGTAGACGCAGTTTTGCTTGCCGATATATCGCACCCAGCAGGACTTATAGCTACGGGCTTGCTTAAGGACCCGGTGAAGTATTGCCACATTCTTACCACAACCACACACAAGACATTAAGAGGGCCTCGTGGTGGCATGATCATGGTAGGTGAAAACTTTGAGAACAAACTCGGCATCCGAGACAAAAAAGGAAACCTGCGAGGTATGACGGCTTTGCTCGACTCTGCTGTTTTCCCAGGGAGCCAGGGTGGACCCTTGGAGCATGTTATTGCTGGAAAAGCGGTTGCTTTCAAAGAAGCAATGTCTGACGAGTTTAAAACTTATTGCGAGCAGGTAAGAAAGAATGCTCAGGCGATGGCTTCACACTTCGAGAGCAAGGGGTATAAAGTAATTTCTGGAGGTACTGACAACCACCTTATGCTTATCGATTTGAGAACGAAGTTTGAAGAGTTGACCGGCCGTATGGCGGAAGACACGTTGGTTCGTTGCCACATCACCATTAACAAAAACACTGTTCCTCAGGAAACACGATCACCCTTTGTTACATCGGGAATGCGCATAGGCACACCGGCAATTACCACACGTGGTTTGAAAGAAGAACACATGGGGCCAATTGTTGATTTGATCGATTTGGCGTTGAACAATCACGAAGACGAGAGCGTTCTGTCTGAAGTAACCAATAAGGTGAAGGCCATGATGGCCGACTTCCCACTTTATTCATCTGAACAACGTTTGGCAACCGCTTAACGAACTCCTTGCCAAAAGGGCCTCGCCCTTTGATAATTTTCAGTATTTTGGCCTCGGAGGAAGATGGATACGAACACACTTAACTTACCTAAAAAAGGTTTTGCCGGCCTGGTACAGAACTGGAGGCACGACCTAATCTCAGCTATCAGCGTCGCTTTGGTGGCGCTACCACTCGGACTTGGCATTTCCATTGCATCGGGGTCAACGGTTCCCGCAATGGCAGGTGTTATTTCAGCTATCATCGGCGGCCTGATAACCACGTTTATACGAGGCAGTCATGTTGGCATAAACGGACCAGGAGCTGGTCTTGTTGGGGTTTCGCTTGTGGGCGTTGTAGCCCTGGCCGACCCAGGAAAAGCAAACGGGTATGAATACTACATGGCGGCCATTATGATGGCAGGAGCCATGATGGCGGTTGTAGGCATTCTCAAGTGGGGTAAGTTTGGAGACTTGTTACCTACTTCGGTTGTTAGGGGTGTTTTAGCCGCTATAGGCATCATCATTTTTGCAAGTCAGATTCATATTGCCCTGGATACAGGCTTTGGCAAAGCCCCGGCAATTGAAAGCCTTAAGGCATTGCCTTCTAACCTGGCTAACATCAATTGGCCCATTGCGATTATCTCTCTGGTGAGCCTTATTATCCTCATCATACACCCACTTTTCATAAACCGCCTCAAGTTTATTCATTACATACCCGCACCCATGCTGGTGTTGCTTATTGCCATTCCATTTGTTTTCATCTTCGGGCTGCAAACAGAACATGCGGTAATGATCTTTGGAAAGGAGTATATGGTTGGTCCCAGAAACCTCATTCAGGTTAACAACATTACCGACAGCTTTAACCTTCGACCTAACTTTGGAAAAATTGGCACAGGGCAGTTTTGGGCGATTACGATTAGTGTGTTTCTTGTGAGTACCATTGAAAGTTTACCGAGTTCCAAGGCGGTAGATAAACTTGACCCGTACAAAAGACAAACCAACCTTAACAAAGACCTGGTTGGAAACGGAATAAGCACCATTTTGGCGGGTTTTGTTGGTGGCTTACCCGTGATTACAGTAATTGTGCGGAGTTCGTTAAATATCAACCACGGCGCCCGAACGAAATGGTCCAACTTTTTCCACGGTTTGCTGCTGTTGGCAGTGGTATTCTTCTTTATCGACGAAATCCAAATGGTTCCGCTGGCCGCACTAGCCGCCATATTGGTCTTCACCGGTATAAAACTGGCTTCCCCCAAAATGTTTAAAGATACCTGGAAACGCGGGTATGAACAGTTCGTTATTGTAGCCGTAACCATTGTGACGACTTTACAGTTTGACTTAAAAACAGGCCTCGCCGGAGGAATTTTTATTACGTTGTTGATACATCTTGTAAAGTCGCACATACCCGTTAATACATTCTTCAAATACCTGCGCAAACCGCAGTACAACATTTCGAAAGACGACAACAAAGTGGTGTTGAAAGTACGGGGAATTTCCAACTTCAGTAATGTGTTGAATCTAACACAACAACTCGAGGTGATTGGTTATGGAAAAGACGTAATTATTGATTTTTCCCAAGCCCGGTTGGTGGATCATACCGTACTTGAAATTCTTCAAGACTGGGATGATAAAAACGCGAACAAGGGAGGCAGCTTCGACATTATTGGACTGGATATGCATGTTACAACATCTCAACACCCACTGAGTCTTCATGTACTACCGTTAAAATCCACTTTATTTCTAAGCAAAAGGCAGCAAAACCTAAAAGAACTGTCGGCCAAACATCGCTGGACCTTTGATCCCGAGGTAGTTTGGAGCAAGTCCAGGTTTAGAAAGTTTATGTTGTTTGAAACCAGGCCAATCGAGTTTTCGAAAAACAGATTAATGGGCCGGTTTAATGAGGTAAGCGCGGATTGGGAAATTTGTGACATAACATTTGACGAAGGCGCATTTTTAGCAACCGAGGTGCACCATTCAACCATTGTGTTGATTTCCATGGATCACATTGAGATACCGCGATTCGAAATCGAAAAAGAGGGATGGCTGAATAAGATTCTCGACCTTGCCAAGCGAGAAGAAATCATTTTTCCGGATCAGAAATTCACGGGCGACTTCTCGGTAAAGGGAACCAATAACCAACGGGTGCAGGACTTTTTTAATGAGGAGCTCATTGCTTATTTAACCGAAAATAAAAGGTTCCACATTGAAGGCATAAAACATGGCCTACTCGTATTTAAGAGCTTCCGTTTTGCCAGTGCGCAGGAGGTTGAAGAACTTCTCGAATTTTCGAAAGGACTTCTGGATATAATCAGTAAGAATGCAAGCTTACAGGTTGAAGCGCAAGCCTAAGTTGGCGTACCAGTAAACTGGCAAATTGGAGGAAACGAGGCTTTCGAGGGCAACCACATCTAAGGTTAAACCGCCGCGTTTTATAATGGGGGTTTCAATACCAAGGTTCAAACCGTAGTTTCCAAACCCACCGATTCTCGCACCTACTTTCCAAACAGCGACTTTAGATCGAAAGGCCTGTTGATAGGTTGTGCTAAGCATGGGCCAATATCCGGGAAAGTACACATAGTTGATCTCGGTTTCGATACCGGCGTTGTACTTAAGTCGATAAAAGAGGTCGACATTTACTCGTACAGGTAAGATACGCATAGGGTTTTCTGTGGTTTCAGTGAGGTACTCGTTATTCAATGAGTCAACTACATTCACCGACGATGAAGTACGAATGGCTTGTGTGACATCCAGCCCTGAAAACACGAAATCAGGCTGAACGCTAAAGTTCTTTGATGATGCCCAACGAATGACGCCGAGGTTTTGAAGGTCAAAACCAATTCGTCCACGAGATATCTTACGGCTATACGAATAGTTTATGGCTAACCCCATTCCCGGCAGTGACTGATCAGAACTCTGTTCTAACGAGATGTTTGTATTGGCGCCTGTAATGCGTTCACCAATGCTATCGGTTAATAGGCTGCCACCATGGGAATAAAAGTCTAAATAACTATGACCAGCAATCAGGTCTAGTACCAATTGATGGCGCGTGGTACGGAGCGAGTCCATCCATTCAACACCCAGGCCAAGAGATGTGGTTTGTAAAGTCTGATAACTGTTGTTTTCCGAAAAAAGCACCTCCCGATTGGCTTTGTTTCCTTCAAGCAGGGTTTGGACAACGGTTGTATTGGCCTGCATTCCGCTTATAAAGTCATGGCTCAAAGCGCATATTGGACTTAACGATGATTTTCCAATGCGTTTGTTTCGTTGATGCAAACTCAGATCAATGGAATAGGTGCCGCCCATCCGATTCACATTGGCCAGCTTGTTTATTTGGTTTTGAACCAAATCAGAGGGCCAGTACGACTGAGTTACCAGGTCTTTATTGAGGAAATTGCTTGTAATACCGCCTTCCGAAGAAATTTCGAAATAGGGTATATCTACGAACGCTCTGGACTCGTAGTCAAAACTGTGCAGCAACACCGCTGGAAGCGGCTTAATGATGACGTCGGCTTGTTGGGCCTGGCTCGTTAGAGCGAAGGCAAGCAGGGTAAAGAGGCTAAAGGTTTTGTTCATATACAAAGTCTGCAATAAGCTTTGTTTTTAGTTTGTAATTGCTAAAGATCTTGTTCGGACTGCCGTTTGGCGTGTCAAAAACGGCACGAATACGAATTTTAGAAGCGTCGCGAACCATGTCCATTTGGGTCTCAGACACATCTGCGGTTAACCACGATAACTCCGATTCTATTGTTCGGCCTGTGGTGCCGTCTACGGAAGGCGATTCTACTTTTTGCCCATCCGCAAACAAGGTGGTAATCACTTCGTCAGTCTCGGTCAAAAACTCAAGTAAAACCTCCATGTCGAAAGGGTAGTCATTTTCTACTTTCAACTTGAACGTTCCACTTTTAATGCGTTCGCTGTTTTCAAAGCCGTTAAAATCGAAGTGTTGCTTTTGAACCAGTGTAAGGTTGTCGGCTGCAAACTGAACCGGCATTTGGACAGATAGCCTGGCCTTAAGGTAACTTTCATTCTTTACAAAGTCGGTTAGGTCGCGGCTGCCATTTGGTCGGCTAATAATTTTGATGTCGGAAGTTATTTCATCCGGTAACACCTCTGTGAATGCTTTTATATTGGAAGTGGTTTTATCAAACGTATACCGCTGCAAACTGGGAGTAAGTGGTGGATTGGTGGCCCTCCTTAAAAGTATGTCCTGACCAATCAGGTCGGGGTGGGTTAGGGAAACCTGTTTTTTGTTGTTTGAGTTCGCGGCAGTTATGGAGTTTAAGGTGGTAAGCGCCTGTATCCCAAACGCATTTTCCAACCATAGGTCCATCGTAATATCTTCCAAACTAACGTCACCAGAAACGTCCCGGAAAATAGGGATGTCGAAGGTTTCGTTTACATTGTACTCCTTGTACCCGAAATCGCCAAAGGCATATTCCGGAACGATGTCAACCAATCCAAACTCGATCTCAACGAAGTCTTCCAGTGAAAGGTCTCTTACCTCACCTGAGTATACGGTTCGGGCAACCAGTTCACTGTATACGGCATTGAAGAATGGTTCTGTATTAGGGTCCTGGCCTTTGTATTGCATGGCATAACCATCGAGGTTGAACTCACCTTCAATAATTTGTGTTTCTCCAGGTTTTGCGGGAGGAACACGCCACGATCGTTTAAAAGGCTTGGTAAAATCACCGTTCTCACCACTGTTGGGGAAGGAGTAGTCGATAATAATCTCTTCCTCAATGGTGCTGGCAATCTTCATTATAACCTTTCCGGATAACGCTTTGATCTCCGTTATCATGGGCCCACCAAACTTATAAATCACCTCCTGTTTGTCTTCTACCAGTGTTTGCTCAGGGAAAACGGCGGTTGCAAACTCAGGCTCAAGGTCTCGAACACCCAGTTCAAGACGCACTCCTTTGTCGGCATCGATGAGAACAGGCCCATCGCTTGCTCTCGTTTCTACAGAAATGATGCTACCAATCATAACACCATTCACCTGCTTACCTGCAAGGTCAATTTCTTTATACGCTGAAGAGTTTGGCGCGATGTCGCGAAACGTATCCTGCGCAACAATAGAACCGTCGTTCTTATTTGCAAGCTTAAAGATGATCTGGTCTACGTATACAGGCAGGTCGTTGTGTACCGTAATGTCGAGAAAGCCTTTTATGAATTTGGCCGTACGGAAGAATTCTTCACTTACATCAATCTCCTGTTCACCCTGTGGGTTGTCAATTTTTTGTGCATCGAGGGGCATGGTAAGCCCGTCAAGTAAACCAATGGTAGGGTCCATTTGGCGCAAGGTAAACGTGTCTGTATAGGTTCTATCGGCTAACACTAGTTTGTCAAGAGTGATTTTGATCTTGTCTAATGTGTCGGGCACTTCCAGGTAACTGCTAACGCTGTCGATAGCATATTCATAATCATAACTAAGGCGATAGCTGTTGTCAGAATTTGTGATAAGCAGGCTGTCGTCCACCATATCGGAGAAACCAAGTTCCGCCGTAAACAGGGGGGTGAGTATATTGGTGTCCCATCTCTTTTTTTCTCGGTTACAGGAGATAAAAGTGAGTACTACGAGAAAGGGAATGATGGTCTTTGTTCGCATAATGTCAATCAACTAGTTTTGCACAACATCTACCGAAATGCTTAACAAATAAAGCCTTTTACGGAGACTTAGTTGTAATTGATACGTAAAGAATGTCATCACACCACTTTGTACGCGACAAGCAGGAACCAGCCCTCATTATTGCCAATGGGGAAGAGTGCAGTAACGATTTGCTGAACCAGTTATTAGAGTGGAATCCATACGTGCTGGTATTGGATGGTGCCCTGGACCGGGTTTTAATGAAAGGGATTAAAATTGACGCTGTACTGGGCGATTTCGACAGCATCAACGTAAACCGGTTAAGCGTTGATGACGAGCAACAAATCGAGTGGTTGTACACCGAGGATCAGAACTACACCGATTTGGAGAAGGGGATTCAACACCTCATCAAACAGGGGCATAAGGCCGCCAATATTGTATGGGCTACGGGCAAGCGCATGGATCATTCATTTAACAATATGGTGACAATGGCCAAGTATCGAAACGAATTGTCTCTGTGTATGTTGGATAACTATTCCCGGGCGTTTTGTCTTACACCAGGCAAACCATTTAGCAAGTTTTACGCTTCGGGAAGCATCGTTTCGCTGATGCCGCTCACTGATATTCGGAATATTAAAACAACTGGCCTACGGTACAATTTAAAAGGGGAAGACCTGGAAATCCCCACACGAACGGGTAGCAGCAACGAGGCGGAAACCGACGGTATCATTGAGGTGGCATACGACAGCGGCATCCTTTTTCTTATGGAATGTGTAGACTAAACTAGGCCGATCAAACAGCAGTTTGTCGATAAACTTAATATTTTTATAGTACTTTGTATTGCATAGTACTGTTTTACACCCATATATTTGCATTACCCATTTGATATAGACTCAATGAAATTAGAAAACATACAGTCGCAAATGCGAAAAGGAATATTGGAGTATTGCATCCTTGCTATTATCAGCAAACAGGAGATTTACGCTTCAGACATAATAAGCAGCTTAAAAGACGCCAAACTTTTGATCGTTGAAGGAACTCTATACCCCTTGCTTACCAGATTAAAAAACGCCGGCTTTCTTAGCTACAACTGGCAGGAGTCCGATCAGGGGCCGCCTCGGAAATACTATTCGATTACAGAAGAAGGGAAGAAGTTTTTGGATGAATTACATAGTACCTGGGGAGAGCTCAGTTTTTCAGTACAACAATTAACAAGCCTATAATAGAACAATGAATAAGATAGTTACCATTAACATTGGCGGCATCGCCATTGCCATCGAGGAAGATGCGTATGACGTCCTGCGCGACTACCTCAGGAACATTACTAACCACTTTGCCAATACCGAAAATGGCGAGGAAATCGTCTCAGATATTGAGTTGAGGATTGCTGAGGTACTTCAGGGTAAGTTAACCGTTGCAAGCAAGGTGTCTATAAACATTCAAGACATCAAGGAGGTAGCTGAGGCCATGGGCTATCCTTCCGATTTTGAGAAGGAAGTTGACGAAGAGCCATCTGAGAACAAAGAAAATACCGACGAACAAGCGGGAGAGAAACAACAACAAACCACCTCGTCAAAAAAGCGTCGTCGCCGACTTTTTCGGGATACCGACGACCAACGAGTGGGAGGTGTTTGTTCAGGACTGGCCCAATATTTCGATGTCGATGTAACGACTCTCCGTATTCTTTGGGTGGTATCTGTATTGGTATTTGGCTTTGGTTTCTGGTTATACATTATTCTTTGGGCTGTTCTACCAGAAGCCAAAACCACTGCCGATAAACTTGAAATGAAGGGAGAGGCACCTACCATCGAAAACATTAAAAACACCATTCACAAAGAAGCCACGAATGCGTATAACCGAATTGCCACACCAGAGAACAAGCGGAGTGTTCGACGTTTCTTCGAGCGAATATTTGGTTTTTTCGCCAGGGCGTTTGGGAGTTTTTTTAAACTGTTTGCTCTCATAATTTTCGTGGGCATCATAATTTTATTGGTCACCTTGTTTATGACCTTTGTTTTTGGCGGCACTTCGTACGGCCTCAACAACATGCACGTAGATGATCAGATGTTTGAGGTGATTGTAGGAGGCCAGGGGTCGCTTATTTTTAAGGTCGCTTTTTACATGATCTTTGCCATTCCCCTGGTGTACATTGCCATGAAAATTTTGCCGGAGATCTTATCCGTACCAAAGCCAACTAAACCCGTTAGACAAGGGGTATTGTCGGCATGGTTCCTAATCATAATTATCGCCGTTATGGGCTTCTTTTACAGCGTTTATCAGTTTCGCGACGAAGGAGTCAGCAGGTCAACCAAGGATCTGAATATCGATAGCGACACACTGGTAATCAAGATTGACGAGCTAATGGCCGATGAATACATTGATGCCGGTCAACGCATGAGTTTGAACGTAATCCAGCAAAATGACGAAGGTGTTCAGCTTGATATACGCAAAAAGGCAAGAGGAAGAAGTGAAAAAGCAGCGAAAGCATCACTTAATGACATTGTTGATTCCTATCGGTTAAAAGGAAACACTCTTCTTATGAGTGAGAAGGTGTTGCTCACCGAATCCAATAAAGTGATGGTTCCCAAGATGGCATTAACTGTCCGGTTACCTGTAGGTAAATCGGTCATTTTTCATGAAAGCACCAGGCGGGTTATTGACAACATTGAGAATTTGCAAGACATATATGACCCAAGAATGGCCGGTCACACATTTGAAATGACGTATGCTGGTCTCAAATGCACAGATTGCGAAGACAGCAAAAAGGAGACGAAGACGTATAAGGGAAACGACGATGCAGGTTTCAACAAAGTAGATGTTGGTGGCGCATTGAAGGTAGAAATAATAGAGGGGGAAGCGCAACAGATCATTATTCCTGAAGAGGATGGTTTCGACAAATTGGTGAAAGTCGATATTCGGAACAATCGACTTAAAATCAGACAAAAATCAAACGGCTTCAAATCATACAGCAGCGATAAAGTAATACAGGTTTACTTACCCTATTTGAAGGCCATAAGAGCAGAAGGCGCCAGTAAAATTGTGTTAAAAAACTCACAAGCGAGTAAGGAGTATTTCGACGTTGTAGTGGAAGGGTCTTCGAAAACCGAATTAGGAACAATCGACGCAAGCAAAATGTCTGTGAACATAGAGGGTGCAGGTGAATGCAATGTAAATGGAGCGGCAGACCTTGTCATTCTCGACATGAACGGGGCATCTAAATTTAAGGGGAGTGAGTTACAGGCTCAAAACCTGAACATTGAACTCGATGGAGCAAGTCATGCAGAAATTCACGTCTCTGATGAAATTTCAGGTCAGGTAGATGGAGTGTCTGTTCTTACATACAAAGGGTCGCCAAAGTTGAAGGTAGAGCACCAACCTGCTTCTCAGGTGCGCCAAATGGACTAGTCGAGAAACAAACCACGTTCCTCTTCCGTTGGAAAACGGCAAGTTTCCTTTTTGCCAAACCACCGATAACGATTACGGGCAACTAAATCATAAACGCGATCTCGAATAAAAAGGGGTAAGACCTTAAAAATTCGGGCCAGGGAAAATGGAAAACCGAGCTTGTTCAACACCGCTAAAGCGGCCGAAGATTTGTGTTGAATCATTCCGTTTTGGTAGAGTATAAAGCTTGACGGATCGTCGAGGTTTATGGAATGATCGCCCAATAATTTGGCCGCGGTGTTGGATTGAAGTGCCGCGAACCGAAAATGTTTTCGTTTGTCGTTTCGAACCACAAAGTCGACACTCGAATTACATAAGTTGCAAACTCCATCGAAGAATAGAATCGGGTGTTCTCCACCCACATCCCCGGACAACCGTACGTTTTTAGCTTCCATTAGTAAGTAAACGCATAGGGCCGCGGTTTGTTGAGAAAAATGCTGGTAAAAGCGTACTTTTGCACCACTCAAAGTTGGGCCGTTTGCCCAACAAATAGAGTTGTTTTTTTCAACAGTTTCAAATCTAGTTTACATGAGTCAAGTGGCGGAAAAACGAAATCTTAGTAAGGCAGAGTTTAAGGAAGAAGTATTAAACGACTATCAAATTGCGTTTAGAAGCCGCCAGGCAAGTTTGTTGGGCAGAAAAGAAGTATTAACCGGAAAAGCCAAGTTTGGCATTTTTGGAGATGGTAAGGAAGTAGCCCAATTGGCCATGGCCAAGGTGTTTGAAAAAGGAGACTTCCGGTCGGGTTATTATCGCGATCAAACCTTCATGTTTGCAAAGGGGATCAGCAACGAACGCGAGTTCTTTGCCCAACTTTATGCCATTACCGATGTAAACGAAGAACCTGCCAGTGCAGGTAGAAGCATGAATGGCCACTTCGGAACTCGATTGTTAAACGAAGATGGGAGCTGGAAAAGTCAGACAGAAGCGTACAACTCTTCTTCAGACATAAGTCCAACCGCAGGACAAATGAGCCGTTTAGTTGGTCTGGCATGGGCCTCTAAACTGTATCGCGAAAATGAGCAACTTAGTGAAATGACCGACTTCTCGATTAACGGGAATGAAGTGGCTTTTGGAACAATCGGAAATGCCAGCACAAGTGAAGGGCACTTCTGGGAAGCGATAAATGCTGCAGGTGTTCTTCAAATACCCATGTTGGTGTCTATTTGGGATGATCAATACGGAATTTCGGTTCCAGCTAAATACCAAACGACTAAAGAAAACCTGAGTTCCATACTGAAAGGTTTCAAAACCGATAAAGATGGTCAGGGTTACGACTTGTACACTGTTCGAGGTTGGGACTACCCCGAGTTGTTAAAAACATACGCAAAGGCAGCGGCAAAGAGCCGCAAGTCTCACACACCGGCCATTATCCATGTAACTGAAGTTACCCAGCCACAGGGTCACTCAACGTCAGGGTCGCATGAGCGCTATAAATCGAAAGACCGACTGGCCTGGGAACAAGAGTTCGACTGTATTGCCCAAATGAAGAAGTGGATCATTGATTCTGGACTGGCTACGGACGAAGAAATTGACGCATTGGAGACGGAGGCAGCTCAATTGGTAAAAGATGCAAAGGCCGAGGCCTGGAAGGCGTATACCCAGCCATTGGACGAAGAGAAACAAGAGCTACTAAATGTTCTAACACCTATTGCTTCAGAATCTGCAGACTCACAAGTCCAGGCATTGGTGAACCAACTGGCAAAAAACCGCGACGCCATCAGAAAAGACCTGGGTGTAACAGCATCAAACGTATTGCGTATGACCGTTGGATCAAACGCTGCTTCCCGAAACGCATTGGTGGCATGGTACAGCGAATACAAAACAAAGAACTACGACCGTTACAGCAGCCATTTACACAGCCAGTCTGAATGGAGTGCGGCAAACATAAACGAGATACCAGCGGCCTACAGCGACGACAGCCCTATGCTAAATGGGTTTGAAATTCTTCAGAATTGTTTCGACGAAGCCCTGAGTCGTGACCCACGGGTAGTGGCTTTTGGCGAAGATGTTGGACATATCGGAGATGTAAATCAGGGATTTGCTGGCTTGCAGGAAAAACACGGCGTGCACCGCGTAATGGATACCGGTATTCGCGAGAATACGATTATTGGCCAGGCGGTAGGAGCATCCTTGAGAGGTCTTCGCCCTATAGCAGAAATACAATATCT
>JAEPQQ010000018.1 GCA_017640445.1 Bacteroidia bacterium
CCACCATCGGCGATTATCGGTACGTCGTGTTTTTTTGCAGCTTCGGCACACTGAATAATAGCTGATAATTGTGGAACACCAATACCGGCAATGATTCGCGTGGTACAGATAGAACCTGGACCAACACCTACCTTAATGGCATCGGCACCGGCTTCGGCGAGGAAATCTACAGCTTCTGCGGTCGCAACGTTTCCTACAATAACCTGAAGATCGGGATAGGCTGTTTTTATTTTCTTTAGTTCGTCAACAACACCTTTTGAATGACCGTGTGCGGTATCCAATGTTATAACATCTACATCTTCCTCAACGAGAGCAGCAACGCGATCCAGGGTGTCTACCGTAATACCAACTGCAGCACCAACCAACAGTCGTCCGAAACCATCTTTGGCAGACGTTGGGTGGTTTTTAACTTTTTCAATGTCTTTAAACGTGATTAAACCAATTAGTTTACCGTTGCCATCCACCACAGGAAGTTTTTCAATCTTGTGTTTTTGCAAGATGCCTTTTGCCTTGGTAAGGTCGGTGTTTTCGTCAGTTGTAATCAGGTTTTCCTTGGTCATAACTTCCGAAATAGGCTTTTCGAGGTTTTTCTCAAAGCGCAGATCCCGGTTGGTAATAATGCCTCGAAGCACACCTTGTTCGTCGGTTACCGGAATTCCCCCAATTCGGTTTTCCTTCATAATGGCAAGGGCCTGATTTAAGGTTGCATCGCCCTGCAAGGTGATGGGGTCTTTGATCATACCACTCTCCGAACGCTTCACTTTCTTAACCTCAGCGGCTTGTTGTTCGATGCTCATGTTTTTGTGAATGATACCGATACCACCTTCACGAGCAATGGCGATTGCCAGGTTGCTTTCGGTAACGGTGTCCATTGCGGCCGATACAATTGGCACATTAATGTTGATCTTTTTGGTAAGCCGTGTCTGTGTAGAAACTTCACGAGGAAGCACTTCGGAATGCCGTGGTAATACCAGAACATCGTCGAAGGTTAGACCGTGATACGAAATTTTGGGGTGTGTTTGTTGAGACATGTGCAAATAATTAAGAGGCGTTATTATTTGCGGTGCAAATATAGCGAATTCATAGACGGTGGAAACATAAATTGGTCAAAATAGCAAATCACCTATTTTTGCCTCCGATTCGAGGTATGGCGATCTATCAAACGAGCAAGCAGATTACGAAGTTTATCATAAGCGGGATTCTGGCTGTTTTTTTTGATTTCGCGGTTTATTATGCTTTGAGTAACCTGATTGGAAATGGCACCGATGATGCTTTTGCAAGTCTTCAATGGAACGACGTGTACAAGGGCATTGGTTTTATGTCGGGGACGTTCGTAACCTATAACCTGAATAAGTATTGGACATGGCGCACGTCGGACAGAAACAATAAACGACTGGCCAATTTCGCCGTTTTATATCTGGTCTCTTTTTTCGTAAACATACTGGTAAACAAGTGGGGACTTCACGTTTTTAACGATGATGAAATCTCCGTTCTGTACACTACCTACGAGCAGGTTTCGAACAACCTGATTGCGTTTAAAACCGATAAATTATTCGCCTTTATACTGGCAACCGGTGTTAGCAGCGTGGTGAACTTTGTAGGGCAGAAACTTTGGGTGTTTAAAAGTGCTCCGGACGATTCAGAATAGCATCGTTTATGACGGCTTGACGAAGGTCGAAATCCAGCTCTTCACGCTCTTCTTCTTCAACTTCGATTACACGTTTTATCGTTGTTTTCGGAGCTTCGTGTTTTCGTCGTGGAGTCACCTCAGCTGAAACAGGCGGAGGAGTAGATTGGTCTACTTCAATGTGTTTGATTTTGGCTCGTTGTCGTGGCTTAGGAGTTGGGGCCGGAGGCGGAGTTTGTTGCCTTGGAGCCTCTCCTGCAAGTTCACGTAAAATATCTTCCAGTGATTTCTCAGCCTGAGGTACCGGACGGGATTGTTGTGGCTGCTGTTGCGGCGCATTTCTTTGGGCTTCGCGTTCACGTGCTTGTGCTGCCTTGCGCTGTTGTTCAGCTTGTTTCTTATTTTTCTTTGCTTGTGAGCGTAGGTAATAATAAACGGCCAAACCCGCCAGGAGAAGTATTTGCCTGGTATCCATATGAACAAATGTAGGAAAAAGCCCTTGGATTCAATGCCCTATGTTTCATATCGATAAAATTTAACAGACCTTTGGGGCGAAGATGGATCGTGACTTTTTGATAGCGCAACGAAGCAAGACATTGGTGCTCTTGTTGGGAAGTAATATTGGCGATAAAAGCGACCATCTGGAGAAGGCCATTGAACGATTAACCGAGGCACTTGGCGAGCCTGTTGCAGTTTCAAAACCCCTCGAGACAGAACCCTGGGGCTTTACCGATCAGGAGTCGTTCGTTAATCAGGCCATTGCATTTGAGTCGAATCAGCGGCCATCGGTTTTACTTGATACCGTGTTAACCATTGAGCAGCAGTTAGGTAGAAAAAGAGAGATTAAATGGGGTCCTCGTGTTATTGACATCGACATCATTTTTTACGGGAATTTGGTCTATCAGTCCGACGTACTGGAAATACCGCACCCCTATATGCAGGATCGGATGTTTGTGCTAACACCGTTATCTGAAATCATGCCCGACTTCCGACACCCACTTCTCGACAAGACCATACGTGAGTTGAAAGAAGATCTAATGCAGAGGGAGGGGAACGTTGGATAAATCGGTATTACCTCTGTTTCTCTTTCCGAAAGTGGGTTGGTGGCAGGAAGCCATTCGCGCCGGGAATTTTATTCTAGAGGTGTCTGAGCGCTGGGTGAAACAAAGTGAGCGGAGCCGGTTTGACATAGCCGGACCCAATGGAAGGCAGTCGCTTTCGATCCCAACGGTGAAAAAAACCAGAACCATTTTAAACGAGGTGGAGATCAGTTATGACGACAAATGGGATGTGTTACATTGGAGAAGTCTCGAAACAGCGTACAACCGATCGCCGTATTTCGAGTTTTACAAAGACGATATCCAGGCAATTTTCGAAGCTCGTCATACCAGATTGGTCGATTTGAGCCTCGATGCGCTGATTTGGTGCAACAAAGCCCTGGGTACGGATCTTAAAATGGAGCAAAGTGTAGAATACTCAGTTGACTACAGGAACGACTTCCGAAAATCACATTTTGATGCGGAAAACCACGCTTACTATCAGGTGTTTCACGATCGAAACGAATTTCTGCCCAACCTGAGCATTCTGGATGTTTTATGTAACTGTGGCCCGGAAGCCCTCAGCATGATTCGTTAAGCTTCTTCGTACACGCCCATATTGCTGAACTTTTCAACGCGTTGGTCGATCAATTCATCAGCAGAAAGTGTCTTGAGTTCCTTAATCATACGTTTAAGCTCTGTTTTTAATGTTTTGAAGATGGCCTCTTTGTTGCTATGGGCACCGCCCAATGGTTCTTTTACGATTTTATCGATCAAACCATTCTTCAACATATTATCAGCGGTAAGCTTTAGCGCTTCGGCTGCCTTTTCCTTGTGCTCCCAGCTTCGCCATAAGATGGTGGAGCAATTTTCGGGAGAGATTACCGAGTACCACGAGTTTTCGAGCATGGCGATTCGATCACCAACGCCAATACCCAGTGCGCCACCTGAAGCACCTTCTCCGATTACAACGCAGATGATGGGTACTTTCAACATGGCCATTTCCATCAGGTTTTTGGCAATGGCTTCTCCTTGTCCGCGTTCTTCGGCTTCGAGTCCGGGAGAGGCACCTGGTGTGTCAATGAGGGTAATGACCGGACGGTTGAATTTTTCTGCCAGTTTCATAAGACGCAAGGCTTTTCGGTAGCCTTCGGGGTTTGCCATTCCGAAGTTACGGTATTGGCGTTCTTTGGTGTTACGTCCTTTCTGGTGGCCAAGAATCATTACCGGTTGGCTATCGAGTTGGGCGAACCCACCCACAATGGCTTTATCATCTCCCACGTTTCGATCGCCGTGTAATTCGATAAAGTTTTTGGTCATGCCTTCGATGTAATCGAGGGTATAGGGTCGGTCGGGGTGTCGTGACACCTGCACTTTTTGCCAGCCTGTGAGATTCTTATAGAGTTGCTTTCGCGTTTGTTCAATTTTACCTTCGAGTTGTTCGATGGTGTCGGTCATATCGACCTTGCCTTTTTCGTGTGTGGCTTGAGCTTTTTCAAGCTGTTCCATAAGCTCTTCGATAGGCTTTTCAAAATCAAGTAATATCATCTGTTTTTACTTTGAAATGAGCGGCAAAGTTAGAAATATTTAAAGACCGGTGATTTTTATCAGAAAAAAGAAAAAAAAAGAATTTGTTTTTACTCAAAATTCTATATTTGCACACCAATTTGAAACGGTCTGGTAGTTCAGTTGGTTAGAATACCTGCCTGTCACGCAGGGGGTCGCGGGTTCGAGTCCCGTCCAGACCGCTTGATAGTCAACCATTTAAAGCCTTCTCATAGCGAGAGGGCTTTTTCATTTGCACAGAATTTGCACAGAAGAGATTTTATCGCTTTTACTCAAACATTTCTTGGTCTACGTGAGACCAAGCCCAGTCATAGCCAGCAATAGCGTCAATGTAATACAGTAGGTTTTTGACGAGTTTGAGCCACGGCTCAATACCTTTGCTAAATTTGAGCATCTCGCCTCTGTGAATCAGAACATTCCGCTTTAGTGTCGATTTTTTGATTTCATCGATACATTTCTTCGTTAGCTTTTTGGGGATGTCTTTGGCAAACCCTGTATAGGGAAGCCGAGGAATTATCTCGTCAAATATCTTAAATATAGGTGGTGCACTGGCTTCCACTATATAAGGCTCCACGGCAGTTCCCTTTTGTGCAATTAACCATTTTGTAGCTGTTTCCAATGCGGTCATACTCATGATCAGGGCACTTCGACTATTCTGCGTTCTTAGTCCCCAAGCTTCCCTGAATATAGAATGATGAAGTGGTAACTCTATTGATTTGTCTTTAATTGCAGTCCAGGTATCGTCAGTGAGACGCGGCTTTTGCTGAGCGCGAGCCACACAAAATATGAATGAACTTGGCATAGGCGACCATGTTTGACCATCATCAAATGAGAAGCTTGAAGTGATGGATTGATAGGTTTGGAGAATGCCTGTTCTTCCGGTCAACCACCATATTTTCTCTGTGACGGCTGCTATAATGGATTTAGCTTCATCGTATAGGTCTGATTTTAGAGATTTGAAGGTTTGAGGAAAATACTGGCTGTTGGGCAAATGGTAAGGTTCCCCATCCAGCTTAGGCACAATAGAATGTGCCCTTGATACTTGCAGATCTTCGGCAAATCCCAAATCTTCTTCTTTAGATATTTTTTGTAATAGGTTTAGATTTTCGCCTTCAACCCATTTGGTAATGTTAATCCTACAGACCAAAGTGTCATTGCTTCCCTGGTACTCCTTGTGAGCGTGGCTCCAGGCGATTTCAACGTTACTGTCAAACCAAAAATTCTTTTTGGTCAGATCATAATCCCGAATACCCTGAATATAGAAAGGGAAGCTGAATTTTACTTTGGCCCTGGACATCTTGATTCACTATAAACCAAAGTTACGAAAACTGAATCGCCTGGCTTATTTTTGATCTCAGATTATGAGTGTAATTTGCCTTGAAGATGATGCATTCTTTGCATTGATTGAGACCGTGGTCGAGAGGCTTAAGAGTGATAACGAGCCTAAAGCCCCAAGGGACATGGGGAACTGGGTGTCCTCTAAAGATGCCATGGATTTATTAGGGATTTCTTCCCCCAACACATTACAGAAATATCGCAATGAGGGCTGGATTGAGTTTACACAATTATCCGCAAATAAAATATTGTATGATCGCCGGTCAATAGCCAAATATTTGGAAAAGAAAAAACAGCGGAGGTTATGAGCGATAAAAACACAAAAGAGGATTTAGAGATACGTGCGTTCAATGCAGGATATGATCTACAGCGATTGGCACCTGAAGTAGCGGAACATTTTCGAGAGGAAATGATTAAAGCAGGAACCACAAAAAATCGCGCAGCGTTTGCAAGGGGTATGGATCAATACAAACTGAAAAGCGAGAAAGCCAAAACTGAGCGCATCAAGTTAAACATTGATCCTGCTCAATTAGGATCATCTTCCATCGAGCACTCAAAAGATAAATACAGATCTGGACCAGAGATGGATAAAGATTAAATCAGAATCTTACGAAACCTTGGATTTAGTTGTTACGTCAGGCTTTTCTTTTTGCGGAATCTAGGACGAGTATTTTTCTAAGTTGCATAAAAGAATATGACGTTTCGATTGCGCATGAGCGATAGCAAGTGAAGTACTTGAATTGTTTTACAAGTTACAGTGTTTCTATCGAATGCGAACGATAGGTTGTTCTAAAACAATGTTGTCAGAGACTTCATCGTCTCTTATTCCAAAACCCTTAATAATTATATTGAATCAGGTATGGAATGATAAATTGTGAAGGATAGAGACAAATGGTTACATACCCATAGATGGTTCAATGGCAGCTCCAGATTTCAAAAGAATTGAGTCTATCTCGACGTTTACATCTGGCCAACCGTCATTCGTAAAAACGAGATCAAGATCTACATCTTTTAGGTCCATCAAACTTAGGGCTTGGTCTAAAAATTTATTTGCAAGTTCACCATTTCCTCTGGCCTGCACAAAGATCATTGCTCTAATAGCTAGGAATTGATCGTTTGCTTGAATGAATTCTTCACCACTGATGTACTCAAATGAATTCAAAAAATTTTCATGTAACTGTCTGTTTACATCAGGTGACAAACCATTATCAAGATTGGCAAGCCTAAGATAGTATTGTTGCCCACTACTGAGATGATCGCTATTGTCGAATCTAAGCATTTCGCTAATCCTTGACACATCGTCCTCCTCTATCTCCGAATTATGTAGTCTACTATTTGCAGGAAGTTTAGCCAAGTCTCCTGCACTTGTCAAACCTTCCGCAATAGTACCATGACCTTGTAGGCTGTTTAATTTATGCCATTCACCAGAGACTAAATCATACTCACGAACCAAAATTTGGCCTTTAGCGGCGCTGATCGCGTGAGTTATGTTCTCCAGAAAGGCTTTCATTTTACCATCATTCTCAGTGACAACGACGTTATAGCACTTTGCCAAATGTTGTTTTGCAATTTCGATTGAAAGAGCTGCAACTCTGATTCTTTGAATACGAGATTTATGGAGTCTG
Organism: Bacteroidia bacterium; assembly: GCA_017640445.1. Lineage (GTDB taxonomy): Bacteria > Bacteroidota > Bacteroidia > NS11-12g > UBA9320 > UBA987. Next base: position 7,191 of record JAEPQQ010000018.1, read on the forward strand.
TCTAGTTCTGTATTGCCTCGTTTTGAAATCCTGCTCATAGTCCATATCAGTTAAGTTGGAGAGATTTAAGTCTTTTCTCAACAATTATTTTTCTCCTCTGTTCAATGAAGACTCCAGATTTTCGAAATTTGTCTCTAAGGTCATTGGGGCTTGTTAAATCAATTTCGGATTCACGTCTGATCTCAGATTTTGGATTCAAGTATTTCTTAAATGCTTTGTTGTAGTGCCGAAGCAACTCTGTAAGTAAGTCATTATTGGTTACACGCTCAACCCTTAGCACATCCTGATAGAGACCAGGGTGGTCATCGTCAAAATTCTGGATATGAGACTCTGTAAGAAGTAAGGAGTTATCGATTATAACATGGCTTGTTTGCCGCAGAAGCGGTACTGCGTGAAATGAAACGCGGCTTCCAAATTTCTCCTTTGCTATCTTCATATGCTCAAACGTGATATCGTGACAACACAATAAAGTGTGCCAAATGGCATCACCAGGTCTTTTCAAGGGTATTTCAGTTGGGATATTAAAGATTCTGTGGTAATGAAGTTCTTCACAATCCTCTAACCTTTTAATGATTGCATCGTACCACGCTTCATGTGATTTTACCCATTGTTCCAAATAGATTTCGCTTGGTGTGTAATGCGGTCCAACACCAGGTAAAAACTGAGAGACATATAAGGTGTTTTTCGCTTGTTGAAGGTATTTATTCAGGGTCTCTAAGTAAAGATTATAACCAGATGATTTTTCAATATCACATGGATAAGCGATTTCTTCTAGTCCGTTTTGCGCTTTGCAAAGTTGAGTCATCAGTTGTTTATCAATGTGGTCTTTGAATGTTGAAGGTGGTACCTTGAAAATAGTGACTAATACAGTAGCAGTTTTTGCCGCAACAATGTTGTTTCTCAGATTTTCAGTTACACGTCGTGCAGAGCTGGTCTTATTCCCGCTTTCACGAAGAAAAATACCAATATCAGAGATTTTCTGATTCGTGGATTTAAAGTGCTCCACAATTGCTCGGTACAGGGTTTGACTATCCTTCATTCGATTAGCTATGTCATTATTGTGACATAATCAAAATGTGGCGCAAATTAGTTAAAAATTCTAAGCTGCCAAAACTGAAAATACTTCTACCCTTCTGATAATTAACAAGTTGCAGGCTAGTCACTAGTAACTAACATGTTTTATGCAAGATTCTTGCAAGTTACAGGCCGTATAGAACAAGAATCTTGCATGAATCTTGCAATAATTTTGCATAAACTACTGATTACCAATGGTTTGCGAGAAAAAAATAGAAAAAAATTAGTAACATTGTGTTGAAATGTTACTAAAAGTGGTCTGTCGACCTATCAATTAGGAAATACACTTGTGGTCATGGTTTTAGACATCATATGAATTGGTAGCAAATCACTCTTTGTTCTTTGACATCTTGCACCCCTGCTACTTTTGATGAAGACGGTTAATCGCAAATACCGTCAAGCTAACATGATTGTCAATTTTTTTAAGACTAATTCACAATTTTATGATTAAAGCTTTAAAAAGGCTCCCGATCTCACCAGTGACGGACTATGCCCTCGTACGGCACGTCCTGGAGAACGGGAGCATCAAAATTCAGGGATCTACCCTGGCATTCATGGTTCGAAGATACGCAGACGATCCCCAAATCTGCGATCTCTACGAACAATTTTGGCTGAACAAGTTAGATGCAAAGACTAACAGAAGTTCAGCATCCTACAAGGGAATGTTGGTAATTGCCAGAGAGGCAATGAAATCTTATCAAGATGCCATCGATTCCTTTGATTTTACTCAAAGGGTTCAGGAGCTTTTAACCTTGAAGTCTTTTGACAGCGAATCCTGCGAGCGCAAGCTATTGGTTCGCTATGCAAACGTCTGTGAGGCGTTTGAGTTGGTTCGATCAGAACGTCATTACATCCTAGGTCATTGGCAGATGTTGACTGACCGTCATGGCCCGACTCCAAACAGGCCTGATAGTGTTGATCGCTTTGGATATGCTTTCTATTTGATCCCAATGCTATACGACGCAAGTCTATTGTCGGCGTATTTTGTTTCGGACGGTTATGGCCTAGTTAGTGCCTATTGTATGGCGATTGCATTATCTGTTGGTATTGGAACGGCTTGTCATCATGGTGGTAAGGCAATTGTAAATCGTAAGCCACTACCAGCCGCTGTATGCTACGGACTAGTGCTAGCATTAGCAGGCGTTATATTTGGAATGCGATCAGGGGTGGATAACGCAATCCTGAATGTTGCAGTGATGATCCTTCTAAATGGAATCGGATCATTAATTACTTACCGCAACATATCACGAAAGTTGAGATTCGAGGCACGCGAGATGTTCAATCGTGTTGACGCACGATACCATGATCTTCTCAAAGAGAAGACAGACCTTGAGAAGCAGCTAAACAATCCATCTGCGTTGGCCGAGGATCAGGCAAAACGAGAAGCAACCGAGGAATTGAGTGAGCTGGAGGCTCATCGGGATCAACACCAGTATAGTATCGTTTATCTGGAAAATCGGATTGATGAAATCCAGACCAAAAACAACGACATAAAACAATGGGGTGTGAACCGAATGCGACTTGCCCAGGCTAAGGGTGCCAGAAAAAAGGGGGGTGTATTGCTTCAAGGTATGCGAACGATAATTCTATTTCTGTTTACGACGATTACAATGCTTATAGCTGGGTGTTCAGGTGATCCTGCATCGAGAACAGACGAACCAATTTCCATTGAGGCTGTTTCCTCAGTGAACGAACCAGAGATTGGTGAGGTTACATACATAGATGTATACATTGATAAGTCTAAATCAATGACACCAATTGATGAAAAACAGGTTCAAGGTGTGAAGAATTATCTTCACACCTTAGCAGACCTGGGTAATCCCAGTTCAATGAAACGACACGGAGCGATTATTAATATCAAGGTCATCGGCTCCAAAATCGTAGCTTCTCAGACGACCATAGAGTTATCTGTTCCAGCGCATATTGCATTTAGAAACGTACCAGAGCGGAAACGCGAAATGGATAGCATTGGGAATTTGATCGATGTCACGTTAGATAGTATAATTCACTCTCCATCGGGTGATGGTTGGACAAACATATCTGAGGCTGTTGGGCATGGCCTGCATCAGATGGTCAAAGCACCTGCCACCAGACGAATTACTATTATCCTTAGCGATTTTCTTCAAAGCAATCCTGAGCTCGATTTAAGTGGTATGACAGCACCTGAGATTGAGGATATCGCTTCTGCGGTTGATTCCATCTTAATGGCGAAAACCCCTCTTCCGGATTTAATTGGCTGTGAAATGCTCTTAATAGCCCTGAGCCTTGACGATTTCGACAGCCCAGTATGTCAATTGACTGGAAAGCACACCAATGATTGCTATCGTTCCAATGGTGCAGAGGTATATGCAGCCAGTAACATTTTCAAGCGAATGTATGCGAGAGCAGATGCGGATGATGTGACAATTAAAGGGTCATTGTAATGGTAGGTCGTATGGAACCACAAAAACCTAAAAACAACGCCCTGATGATAGTGGTAGCGTGCGTAATTGTTGGCCTGATTGTACCAGCCAGTGGTATTCTTCGAAAGATGAATGTTACGGGTTGGCCGTTATACGGCCTGTATGGTGCGCTTGTGGGTGTTGGTGTAATGATCTTGATGGCGGTTACCAATGGGATCAGTGGTCTAGCTGATTTCTTGAGTAATTTGGTGAAACAAGTTGTTTCCAAAGGGCTTGGCATAATCGGAATTGGACTGTTACTGATCATTCTATACATACTATTGGCGCCAGGCCAATAGTTCAAACTCTGTAGGTGCCATCCGGCAGTGGTGGCACCTTGTATATCCAGGAAAGGCGTCAGCCCAGAAAATTTCGAATTTTAAAGGTAGCTCCGCAAAATAAGGGCTGCGCCTTTCCTTTTCATTTTTCAACCCAAAAGAAGTTTCAAAATTTTCAATTATTTCGATATGAAAAATTTATTCAAATCAAAAATCAAGAAATCCAAGCTGGAAACCATGCTTGATGAGGCCTTATATACATTTCCAAAAACTAAGGATACATGGACTGTGGCTGATGCTTGTCAAGGAGCCATAGCATTTGGCGCCACTGGCACAGGAAAGTCTTCTGGTATTTGCGCTCCGTTGTTGTATTCAGCTCTCAAAAAGAAGAATACAGGTGGCATTATTCCCGTGGTCAAAAGTGACCATTTTTCCTTTGTTATGAGGATAATAAAAGCTGCTGGTCGTGAGAAAGACGTTGTACATTTTCATCCAGGATCTGGCTTAAGTTTCAATCCCATAGAATATGAGCTCAACAATCCCATAGAGGGCTTTGGTCAGGTAGTCAACATCGTAAATATGCTTACTACCATCATTGAGATTGGAGAGTTTAATAAGTCGGGTGGTCAAGGGCATTCCGAGGAAAAATTCTGGACAAATGAGGTGGAACGTCTATGTAACAGAATGATAAGCCTTCTGCAAATAGCCGGCGAACCAGTGACCATTAAGAATATGCGCCGCATACTCATCGATGCTTTTACGGAAGAGGATGTTCACCGTTATCGTAAAATTTGGAGTGAGCTCAAAGACGAAAATCTTTCGGAGAAAGAAAAAGATGCAGTATGGGAAGAATACCAGAACTGGTCTGAAAACAACTACTTCCTGTACGCTTTTAATAAAGCGAATATGGCTGATTTAAGTGAAGATCAGAGAGAGACACTTTTATTGATCTCTGACTATTTTTTCAAATTTCGTCCTCGCGTAAGTTCAAAAACCACGGCAATCGTAAATGCCACATTCTTAGGTGGACTGGCCGAGCATTGGCTTGACGGCATTCTGAGAAACAACTTCAGTTCGGGTGTTTCCGATGAGCTGCGTCTTGAAAACACATTTGAAGAAGGCAAAATCATTATCGTGGACTTCCCCATAAAAAAATGGGGTATAGCTGGAGTCATGGCCAATGCTATTATGAAACTGGCTTGGCAACGAGTCATGGAAACGCGGGATGTAGAAAAAGAAGAAGATCCCAGACCAGCTTTTTTGTATGCTGATGAGTATCAATGCTTATGTGCGCCTCAATATGATTCAAAATTTCAAGGGACAGCCCGTAGTGCACTGGCCATTACAATCTATGCCACACAGAATCTTTCAGGTCTTGTGGCGGCGATGGGGAGTCACATGGCGTTGGACAAGGCTAAATCTCTTACAGGGAACCTTGCGACCAAATTTTTCTGTGCTAATGACAACTACGATACCAACAAGCTCGCGTCTGATATGATCGGCATGCATATAGCGAATTTGCAGAACCTGTCGGTAAAAGAAGGGGGCAAGGGGTCGTTATCATTTAATCAACGACTTATGCCAAAGATCAATACTGACCAGTTGACTATGCTTCGTACAGGGCGCTCAGCCAATAACTATATGGTCGATGCAGTAGTTTTCAAGGCGGGGAAGCAGTGGAAAAATGGCCAGAATTATCTGGTGGCTGAATTTGATCAGAACTTTTATAAAAATTAGAATATGGAGAACAATAACCCCGATCCGAAAAAAGCGCTACGTGTAAGCCGAAAGTATGGTGATGCCGAGATAATACTGAACCTGTTCAGCACACAGTTTTGGAAAGATCTGTTTCTGAATAAAAATCACATTGCTTGGGTTCTGATTGCTGAATTTGTGCATCTAAATCGTTACATGTTGGCATTGTCTTTAGGCACAATTTTTCGCTATAAATTTGGAGGCAGAACCAACGGATTTATTATCTCGATCATGACATTATTCATGCTCATTTCATGGAACAGCGCGGCCGTGGTATGGCCTGTGAAACCATTTATGGAGTTTGGTATGATATTTCTGCCAGCCTTTCTGGATTTGGCAGAGTTGAAAAACATACTATGGTATCAGGTGCATTCTGTGCCTATGCGAACATTCACCTTGGTCTATGCGGCAATGTGTTTGTTTCATGCTGGAGCCATTGCCTTTGGTTATGGCGACAAATCTGATCGTACTAAGCGAGGGAATTCGTTTCTGTATGAATTTGTGTTTAAAAGAACCTCTGTTGGAGAATTCGCCGTGCAAGGAGTCATTGAGCCGATCATCGCAAGTCTGGCTGGATGGTATTTCTTTTCTCAGGGCGATTTGGTCTTTTCGACTTACCTATGGGCAGCCTCATTTTGCCAGGGCTTAATCCATACGATGGATTACGCAAACCAGCAAAAATTAGCAGGGTCCGTATGATGCATTGGCGGTTCACCGTTCAAGGGTCTAAGCCTTCTTAGACGTGATGTCTGTTGAAAAAAAATAAAATAGTGATGGGTCATGCACCGATGCAAAAACATTGACTTTCAAAACCCACTGGGGTATGATCCAGGCTTAAAAATCATATAGATTTCACTAAGGCCATTTGCCACTGAACGGATACAATACATCTATCCCACAGCTCAATAAATGGCTTACTTCTCACACAGAATAAACGCCGGGTGAAGCCTCCAAATAGCGAGAGCGACAGCGTTTTATTCTAAAAGTGCAACGCACCGTATTACGGGCGTGCCTGACACGCAATTTTAAGATTAACTCTCATTCAAAATCGATCATGAGCAATTGCTATGTGGGGGCATTGCTCGTGGTCTGATAATGAATGACCAAAAAGTAAAATATGTTAAGAGTAACGATTTCAAGAAATGCTGAAGGTGCAATCAAATACTTTTCTGAAGCCCTTTCACGAGAGGATTACTATCTGGGTAAAAATGATGTTGAAGCCGTGTATCGAGGCAAAGCAGCCCAGATCCTTGGGATCGAGGGAAAGGTTGTGACCAAAGAAAGCTTTTCCAAGCTAGTTAAACAGATACATCCTTTATACGATACTCCCCTTAGTGTTCGGAAAGTTGATCGTGCCAGAGCAGCGTATGAGTACTGTTTTAACGTGCCGAAGAGTATTTCAATTTTGTATGCCATTACCCAGGATAAAGAAATTCTAAAAGCGCACCAGAATGCAGTTGCCCAGGCAATGGCTGAGATTGAAGCGGATATGCAAACTCAGGCTAACCGGGACGGTAAAAAATACTATGAGACTACCGGCAACATCGTCTATGCGGCATTTGACCACTTTACCTCTCGCCCGAATGAAGAGGTAAAAGATGGTCAAATGCGCTATGTAGCTGATTGCCATCTCCATACTCATGCGTTCATGTTTAATGCCACTTGGAACGAAAACCTAAAACGTTTCCAGGCTATTGAAGAAGGTAATGTACGGCGCGTTGCTAGCTATTATGAGGCTATCTACCACAGTGTATTGTCGAAGGGTATGGTCGAATTGGGATATGGCATTCGAACTACACCAGATCGCTACGAGGTTTCTGGTGTGACACGTGATCAGATTGAACGCTTTTCAAACCGAACCATGACCATAGAACGTCTGGCAAAAGAACGCGGCATTACCAGTGCTCGAAAAAAGGCCGAACTGGGTGCGCTATCACGCAATAAAAAAGATAAATCCGTTCCTGAAAACCAGCTTCATGATATATGGCGAGATCGCCTATCTGACAAAGAGCTAAGGGGCTTACACAACCTGAAATCTCAACAAGGTCAAAAGGACACACGTCAGATTTCAGCTAAAGAGGCAGTTGCCAGATCGCTAGATCATTTTTTGGAACGAAACTCCGTTGTTCCTGAAAAAAGGGTCTTGGGTCATGCGCTGACATTAGGTTATGGCATGCTTGATCTTGAGAAAGTCAAAAAGGCGCTTAAAGAACGAACGGATATCATTGGTGCAGAATACAACACGGTGCGTCATATCACCACCCGCGAAGTGCTTAAAGCTGAAGAGGGCATGATCAGTTGGGCAAGCAGAGGTAAGGGCAGTCAGGCGGCTCTATATCGTGACTATGAACCAAAACAGGACTTTTTAAATGCTCAACAAAAACAGGCAATCAAACACATCCTTACATCCAGGGATCGGGTAAAGATTTTGATGGGTGCAGCTGGGGTTGGAAAAACTTCGCTGTTAACGGAAGTTCGGTATGCTCTGGCCGAAAGGAATAGGCCTCTTTTTGCCTGCGCACCAAGTGCAGAGGCTTCAACGGTATTGAAGAAAAAGGGTTTTGACAACGCTGATACGATTGCAGCATTGCTGCACAATAAAACGCAGCAAGAAAAACTCCGAAATGGTGTCTTACTAATAGATGAAGCTGGGATGGTGGGTGTTAAAACCATGAACCAGCTTTTTCAGGTAGCTGATGCTCAAAATGCAAGGGTAATACTGTCCGGCGATACGCGCCAGCACGCCAGTGTTGAAAGTGGTGACGGACTAAGGTTGATCCATGAGCGATCACAGATCCAGGCTGCTCACGTTAAACAAATTGTACGGCAAGCCTCAAATGAGCCTTATCGTAAGGCTATTCAGGATTTAGCCCGTGGTGAAACACTCCAGGGATATCAGAAGCTCAGTAGGCTTGATGCGGTCAGGGAAGTTGAAGATGAAAAAGACCGGCATGAACAGATAGCCACTGATTATTTGCAGTCGCTAAATGAGAAGCGTTCTGCTTTGGTGGTTTCCCCTACTCATCGGGAGGGTGATGAAATCACTAAGGTTATCCGGGACAGGTTAAAACAAACCGGCAAGATCACGGGCAGGGAAAAGACCTTCAAAAATCAGAGAACATTGTCTTTTACCGAAGATCAGAAGCAACATGCCAGTCAATACACAGAAGGGATGGTCGTACAGTTTCATCAAAACATCAAAGGGGGTATTAAGGCCGGCCAGAAATATGAAGTTTCTTCGATCTCCGAGCGCGATGGTGTGGTGATCCGGTCATTGGATGATGGCCAATTAAAGCCTCTACCCGTTGAGCATCATAAGAACTTTAATGTCTTTAGACAGTCTGAGATCACCGTGGCTCAGGGTGATCTAATACGCATCACCCACAATGGCAAAACAATCGAAAAATCAAAGATCAATAATGGCCAGACCTATACCGTCAAGGGGTTTGATAAACTGGGAAATATTAAGCTGTCCAACGGCAAGACCTTGGATAAGAACTATCGTAATTTTTCCCATGCACATGTTTTAACCTCGCATGCCTCCCAGGGGAAAGATGCCAAGGATGTTTATCTGTCCATGAGCACGGCTTCTGCAGGAGGGATCAATGAAAAATCCTTCTATGTCGGGGTGAGCCGTGGAACTGAGCGGATCAAAATCTACACCGATGACAAAGATGAATTGAAAAAAGCAATTGTGCGCAATTCGGATCGGACAAGCGCGAGCGAGCTAGCCGACAAAGCGAGAAAAGAACGTCAGCAACGACAAACGCGCATTAACTATCACAACAGGTTGAACAAAGAACAAAGACAATATGAGCGATCAATTTCAAAAAATGAAAGAGGAATTTCGGAGCCAGGAGAACATAAAGAACTATAAGACCCAAAAAACCCACTGGCAGCCTGGGGGTAAAGGTGAAAAACCAAAAAAATATTACGGGATTGAAAGTGGAGGCAGGCCGGTCAAGCGATTTCATTTGATTAAAAAGAACGGCATTCCGCTCTGTGTGCCGTATGCGCTGCTGCCATTGGTAACTATGGATGCGCAAAGCAATTTGTTGATTGTATCGCATGATCTCAAAATCACCATAAAGGGGCGCAACATGAAGAAACTCTATGATGCGTTTGGAGGTGAGGCCGTGATGTGGATTAAGGAAAGCGATACCGAAATGGACGACGAAAGTGAAGACGTCTTTGTCCAGACGATCATTATAGCAAGCAAATTATTAGGATAACCCGCTGCTTTTAGAAGTGGCACAACAAAAGGAAACATGGATGATAAAACAAGTAAAACGGATTTTAACCAAGCTGTAAATCCCAAGAAAGAAGTAAAGATTAATTATTCCAGAGACGATTTAAAATCGCGTTTGGAGCTTCAGGAAAAGCTGGCTAAGAACGGTAGAGACATGAAATTTGTTGAAGAGATGCGCAAACAGATTGAAACAAAGGATGATAAAGACCTCAATGACAGAACCAAGAAGGATATACTCTATCGTCAAGGTAAAGGGGTGGGGCTTCACCTGGAAGGAGATCGTCGTGATTTAGAAAGAAACAGGGAAATCCAAGATCAGAATTTCCGCAACAGATTGATGGAGAACGTGAAGGACTACTATAAGGGTAATCAAAGTATCACAAGGGATTTTAACAAAGTGGTAGATAAAGACGCCCCCAAAGGAAAAGGCTAATGCATAGCGAGACTACCGCTATTCCACGACCTCCAATCTTGGGGAAATACCTTCCATATAAAGCACTCCCTGATCAGGAATATACACGCCTATCATACCGTCATTCTGCCTGACGATTAAGGCATTCCCTTTGAACTCTTCCTGATCCATGCCTTCAACGCTGCCAACAGTTACAGAAGACAGTATTTTTTCGATTGTAAAATTCATAGCAAATCCTTTCTGAGATTGTTGGGAAGGTTCGTACGCCTTCCCAAATTGTTATTGTAACTAATTATCGTCTGGTGTATCAAAGAAAAAATATTTCAGATACGGAATATAAACACCCATTGTGCCAAGCTCACTTTCCAAAATTACCGCGCAGTCGTAATATTGTTCCAGATCAACATCTGATATTGATGTGAGCGTAGCGTTACACGAGCCAATAACTTTCTTGATTTTGAATTTCATATCAATCTCCTATCGCTAAAGGTGGTGGAGAGAGGCTTACGCCTCTACTCCTGCACTTGTCTCCTGAGATGTTGCACCTTGGGTTGGTTGTCCATTGGCTGATGAAGCATTTTGAGGCTTTTCTTTTTGTTTCATCACCACAATGTTCATTGATGGGATGTTAAGAAGAAAGCTGCCGTCTTTGGCTTTGTTGGGAAATGCTCTTCCCAAACTGTGCCAGTATGTTTTACCGTCTTTGCCTTCTGAGGCTACTACTGCTACGAATGCTTCTTCTTTGTTTACTTCTAAGATTTCCTTAGTCATTTGATTGCTCCTTTTTAGGATTAAAACCTCAACCGCTGAGGTCTTTATGTGTTCCGTAAAGGGGCGTTTTGAAGCTTTTGCATAGTATTTTGTTCCGCGATGGAATCTCGCGTAGCGTGAGGGGAAAATGCGTCATTGCCAAAGAAGAAAAATGACCCAGGATCACAGCAATAAAGACCTCACGGCTTGTGAGGTTTTGAACTAATGCAGTAATCAAAGAACGAAATCCAAGTCAGCAATAAATAGCAATCTATAGTGATGCATTTGAGATGTGATCGTGTTAGCTTTGATCGCAAAAGACTTGTTATGAAAAGAAAGGTACGATTAGCGATATTCGCCTTGTTTTGTGTTGCGACATTTGGGTGTGGTAATAATGCACAAGAGGGTGATGAAGTGAACAACGGTGTTATTTCAGGTGAAAATGAAGCGACAGGCAGTGGAAATGGTATTCAATCGGAAGATCGAAGTGGTCGTGAAGGAAATGGCATAGAAGCCAATAGCAAGGAGGGTGATGAAGTCAACAACGGAATTATAAGTGAAGAGGAAGCCGGCAGAGAAGGGGGCGGATAGGCATACTCCTTCCAATAAACTCTGGAAGAGAGTGCTCGGTAACCTGCCAATATTAGAAATATTGGTATCAATATCGACACGCTAAAATTTACTCCCGTGTCGACCGAATTTCATAGAATTGTGAAAGATTCAACCACTACGGTCGAGGCTGTCAAGGCCCTAAGCAGAACTTTCAACATGTGGTTCACTGGCCTAGATGACACAGAGCGTGACAGTGTGCCAGATTAACTGACAAATCTGCACGTTGTCATGTCATATTTACTGAAAAGGTTTGGTGTTGATATTTCAATCCTGATCCGTTTGATACTAGCTCTGTCAGTCAATAAAGAGAATTGCGAGGTCATAATTCTATTGTTTGGTGACCAATTACGAGTGAGTTGGCACACTATTTGCGTTAGACCTTACGCTAAAAAGCCCTCTCTTTAGAAAGGGCTCTAAGTACTATTAAAGGGAGGTCAGCGGAATTAAGGAGTCGCTGCCCTTCCATTGTTTTCGTGGTGCAAAGCTAACACAATTTCTTTCTCCACCAAACTATAACATATACCATTTCCCTTGCGGTCTTTTTGCCTGTTACCGCAACAAATTCAGGCGGTTTTATGTCGTAAATACCCTAATCGTTTTTGACTATGGTGTTCACCAAGTCAATTTGGCTAAGGTTATACATACTCTGTGCTGTGCGGTGGTGGTTTTACGGAGAAAGCTAAAAAATTGATTTTATGAAAAAACATTTACTAAAATTTTATCCCGTGGACAACGGAGATTGCACCTTGATCACCTTGCACGATGGAACCACCATCCTTATTGATTGTAAGATTAGAGAAAAAACAGAAACAGAAGCAGGAAATGTCGTGTTTCCAGTAAAATCGGATTTGGTTAAGAGCCTTAAAACCAATTCTGATGGAGCACCCTATGTTGATGTGTTTATTTTAACACATCCAGATCAGGATCATTGTTTAGGTTTTTCAAATCATTTCTACAACGGGAAATCTCCATCGAATTACAAAGACAAAAACAAGGAGAACGAGGAGATAATTATTCATGATCTTTGGTGCACCTCGATGTTGTTTAACGAGGCGACCAACGATGATGCAAAAGCACTCAAAAAGGAAGCAGAAAGAAGAAGAAAGCTATGGCGAGATGATGATCATGCGAAGAATCAAGATGGAAATAGAATACGTATGATTGGTTATGATGGTGACAATAAATTTGAAAAATTACCAGCCAGTGTTCCAGGTGACGTTCTTTCCATTGAGAATATAAATCCAAAGAGCACTGACAAGGTTTTCGAGTTTTTTGTTCATTCCCCGTTTAAAGACAACTTGGTACAAGCGACAGCTCAAAGCGACAAGAACTTTAGCAGTATTGCAATGCAAGCCAGGTTTAAAATAAACTCGTTTGATAGCCAATTTGTTGGATTATTTCTATTTGGTGGTGATGCTGACCACAATATATGGAAAACGGTATTGGATAAGAGTACTAAACACGATAATCTGGACAAACTTGAATGGGATATTTTCCTTGCGCCACACCATTGTTCATGGACATACTTTAATGATGTTCCTTATGAAGACAAGGAAGACAACAAAGTTCCGAAAGAAAGTTCTTTAGAGATTTTGGATTACAAACGACCACGTGGTCGAATTATAGCGTCCAGTAAGGCGGTAAGAAGTACGGATAAAAATCCACCACATGCCCAAGCCAAAACCGAATATCAAAAAAAGCTAGATAATAATAAGCGGTTTGTTGAACTTGCATTGGTTCCGAGCGAAAAAGAACCAAAACCCACTGTTTATGAAATTTCGGCTACGGGTATTATTGATGTCAGGGTAGCAACTGCGGGTAAAATTGCCTCAACTTCGGTGATGTCTGGTAATTGGTCAAGTGGTGAGTCCTGAAGAGTGGAAGAAAGATGTTCAACAAGCAGTTGACGCTTATCCAGGGTTAATTTATAGCGAATTCAATGGCGAAAGACACCTAAAAGGAAGTATAAAAGTTGAGGACGTTGATTCTGGAATTGTGGTGGATGAGTTCGAGGTGGATTTGGTCTTCCCGGAGAACTACCCATATTGTTTTCCGAAAGTCTTCGAAATTAGTGGTAAAATAGAACGGATAGATGATCGACATGTATTTCCAGCTGACGGCTCATTATGCCTTGGTGTAGAGCCTGAGGAGATACTACGATGTAAACACGGAATTACCATACGGTATTTTATTGACAGGGTACTTATTCCTCGGTTAGCGGAAGAATTCATTGTTAATAATGGAGGTGATTACCAACGTGAATATGCGCATGGGATATATGGCTTATGGCAATTCTATATGAAAATGTTTGAATCAAAAGACCGCCAAACTATATTGAAACTTCTGCGGTGTATGGGCGATCAATCCTTACCCCGAGGACACAAACCATGTCCTTGTGGTTCTGGGAAGAAGTTCAAGCGCTGCCATTTCAAAAATATTTTACAATTCGTCAACAATTTCGATTCCAACTATTTACGAAAACAGTACGAGCTACTGTCGTCTAGTTTGTTTAAACGGGCGCAGGCCTCCTTAACATAATTTTTACTATGAAATTTAAATTTTACGATATTCTAACTCACTTGGTTCCGGGCTTTGTTTTTTTCATTTTGCTGCTAGACCATTTTGACAAATCCTTCAGTAACGATATGATCGTTCCAGCGACTGCGATTTCTTTTATCTTAGGTTATTTTGCAAATACACTTTCCAGTTGGTTGGAGGGGGTATACTACTGGACTTGGGGCGGAAAACCATCAACAAAACTGCTTAAAGGAAAGGATGTGTGGAAAGTAAGGTTTTATGAACATGAATATGTGAATGCGCTTCTTCGAGCGGAATCGAATTCGGAAGACAGTTCACATGATGCATTATTTCAAATAGCTATGCGGAATGCAGCATTGGCTGGGAATACGAGAGTCTCTGATTTCAACGCCTCTTACGGTTTTTCAAGAATAATACTGACAACACTGATAGTGTCGTCTATCGTTCTGTTTATAAGCTATCCTAAAGAATTAAGCGTATATATAATTGCTGTGCCCATGATGTTTGTGGCTTGGTTAAGGTGTAAACAGAGGGCATATTACTACGCACGTGAAGTATTGTTCACATTTATTCAGTCAAAAAATGGCACCAAGCCGCTTGATTAAGGATTGTTTATTGGAAGACAGAGGTTCTTTCAACTTCTGGAAGGTAAATATCTTTGTTATAGGGGCTTGCAAAAAGACAACATCCACCACCCCAAATACTACCCCTATTGACATTGGCCTAAAGATAACCAAAATACCAGCTGGCTAAACCATTGAAAAAAATAGCAATACTTTTCCGATTGGTCAGGTGTGTCACTATTCTCCTAATGCTGTAACATTGATTGCAGTGGGATTGTATGGGTGGAAATCCCATTAAAACCTTGTAGTTTCTACGGGTTTCGAATATAATCAGACTGCAATAAACTCTCATAAGAAACCATACAATTGCGAGGAATTCACTATCCCAAATACTATCCCAAACAAAAACAATTCACTATCTGATAGCAAAGTAAACAGGGTTGTTCTGTTCAATGATGTTACTATCAGGAATTTAAAGCCCGAAGGCAAGCGAATAATTTGGTGGGCTAAAGGCATGCCTGGTTTTGGTCTTCGCATTACGCCTAAAGGAACAAAAAGCTTTATCTATTATTACTACAATAAAGAGCAGGGGCGCTATCGAACCAAAACATATGGGACATACCCAGCAATATCTTTAAGTCACGCTCGTAAAGCCTATGGGATTGATAAAGTGCATGTCGAAGCAGGAGAAGACCCGGCTAGTGAAATGGTTCAGGAAAAGAAAAAACAACGCAGCAGCCCGACGGTTAATGAATTAATTGACAGGTACGAGAAACACACCATATCTATTGGAATTGTATGTGCTGAGGATTCGGCCAATACCATACGGCGGGATTTTGGTCGATTGAAAGGGCATAAGAAGGTAACCCGTTTGACAAAGCAGGATTTTATCGACATCAACGATGAGATTTTGGGGAGAGGTAAGCGAGGCGCATGCCTGGAGTCGTTTCGTAGGGTTCGCCGGATGATGAATGTAGCTGTCTCATGGGATATAATTGATAGAAACCCTATGGAGGGGATGGAACTGCCTGTTCCTATTCAGAGTCGTGACCGGGTACTTTCGCTTAAGGAAATTCATAATTTCTGGCACGGCATTAATCAGACCAAGTTGAATCCTGTGGTAAAATCAGCTTTAAAAATGATGTTAGTGACCCTGCAACGTGGTAGTGAAGTGCGACATGCCAAATGGAGTGGGGTTTTACTAGATGAGAATTTTTGGGAAGTCCCGAAAGAACTTTCAAAGAACAATGTCTATAACCGTGTGGCTTTAAACCATTATTCCCGCGAAATCATATCGGACATGCTTCAATACACGTCTGGTTGCCCGTATGTATTTGGTGTTTCACCAGATCAATGGAAGCCAGAGGATAAGAGCAGAGACGATTTGATACCAATGAACCGAAATAGACTTTCCAGACCTGTCCGGCAGTTTGTTAAAGAATGTGGCTTCAACGCATTCACTCCGCATGATCTACGTAGAACGGCAACAACAACACTGACAGGTGTTGGTGTACCACGCTTTTTTGTGAAAAAAGCGTTGAACCATGCCGATGAGGATGGGGCGACTCCGATTTATGATCGCTATGATTATGATTACGAAAAGCAAAAGGTGGCTCAGGTTTGGGAGTTTGTACTGGATCATATCTTAAAGGCTAAAACCCCAGAGGCAGTGCCATCAATAGCCAAGCTCCGAAGCATGGTGAAAGAAGCTGAAATCATTCATTAGGATTCCATCCTGTAGGGTTTTCGAGCCAACTGCAAACGTCGCGAATACGAAAGGCTTTGCGCTGGCCGTTACCGATGTCAACTTTTTGCGGGAACTTACCGGCTTGCTGCCGGCGATAAATCTCGCTTGAGGATAGCGTAGATAGGTGTTCTACTGTCTTTTGTGAAACATAACCATTAAGGCTAACGAGCAAAGCAGCAGTAATTTCACATTTGTTGATTTCGGCAATAATAATTTCATAAGGATTTGGGGGTGTTCTGTTTGTCATGTGCGCTTCCAGATTTAGTTGATTTGAACGGGTTTACCTATAAAACTGACAGAACTTAATACTCAGATGGTAATAGCAGTACGTTGTTACTCATCCAGCATGTGAAGTTCCTAGCCGGGAAATCGGTGCAGGAGATGTCCTGACAGCCCTGTTTAATGACTTTTTTGTTCCCATCTTCTGTCGTGAACTTTGCGGTATCATCATCTGAAACGGCTAGTTTGAATACTAATAAAAGTTTAGAGCTTTGTTTGATTTCAGGGTTTCTATGGATAGCTGCCGCATGAGAAAAAATAACATCCAGTAACCAATAAGCTTTGGCCGTTTCAGCTACATGCTTTATACCATCCGTAAATAAAAATCGAGGATGGAAAGGATGTTTCCACCATTTGGTGGTTCCTGTGAATTGGTGTAAGCCCTGTAATTCATTTGGTCTTGGTTTAGTCATAGATTTTAACTCCTAGTAGTTGGTTTTTGGTGTTTTCAGGTTCCGACTAGAAAAGTGAAAGCTGTGCGTTTTTTGCCTCCAACTTCTTCCATTCGGGATTTCGCGCTTCCTCATCCAGATAGGCTTGAACAAAGTTGATTACTCCGCCATGTTCTTCAATTATTGAGTTCGCTAAGAAACATGATCTATATCCCGTTTTTGTTATAGGTAATGGTTGACTGGCTGTCACTTGAACATGTGCCAGGTCATATCCATGAATATCTTTTACGGCTTTGAAACAAGATTTTTTATACTCAATTGTAATTTCAATATTGTTCCAGGTTATTTGGTCTTTCATGTTTAATCCTTTCAATAATTATTGGTGCTAAAGTCTCAAAGGCAAACCAAGCCATGGTATTTTTAAAACCGGTCATGCCCACCTTTACAGGGTCAGCGGAAAACTCAAAGGTCTTTGCAAGATTTAAGATTTCATCTTCATGTTGGTCGAAGAATGCCACTGTGTCTTTGTAGTAAATTAGGTCGGAGACCATCCCAGAGATACATCCATATCGCTGTAAGTCTAATATCCAGCTTTGAGCCTCTTTCAATGTGTATGTTTCTAGTTGTCCTTCTAGTATATTCCTGACTGTTTGCTCTAAACTTGCCATTTACTACCTCCTTGAAATGGTGTTTGGATTTGTATGTCGAACTCTTCACGCTTAAGGCGTGAGGGTGCGCCATAAAATTCATGCTGACCAATAAGGGGAAGTTCTCACTACCTGTCCAATCGACGGAACCCAGCGAAGCAGGGCATGGGTAAGAAATTTGAAAAATAGGACGTTTACCGCCCGCATTTTTCAAATTTCTTAGGCTTCTGATTTGACGGGTAGTGAGGTTTTGCCCTATCAATAAAAAGTTGCCGGGCGCCATGATAATGCCCGGCTCCCCACAGAAAGAATTAGTCCAGTTTCACTAGAACACGGGTGTTATGGAGGACTGGTTCGCTGGAGATATAGAATGCGATACCCTCATATTCATCAAATCCACTGATAATTACAGTGTCCCCGTCTTCATTGATGATCTTAGACCAGATGTACGCCGGATCGTATGAGCGCAAAAAGTCCATTTCGAAGCTTTTCGGTCCGAACTGAAAGCCCTCAAAATTTTCCAGTGGTGAAAAAAGGCTATTGATAAATGAGTAGTTTCTGATAAACTCTTCGAATGAGATTTCAATATGGTGTTCGTTTAGCATCTTAGTACCTTTCATTTGCAGATGATGATGTTAGGATGTTACGACATCATGATGGCGGTCAAGACACTCCTGTGGAGTGTTCTTGATCCGTCACAAATGCCTAATTAGATAAAACAGATCAGCCCAAGGGCTATCTGGATCTTTATTAGTTTCTTTAAAATATGGTGATTTGGTTGTGGTTGAAGCTCACCGCACTCACAGAATAAAGCTTACGCTTTCTTCTGCTGCGGTTGATCATGGGCTTCTTTGGCTTTCCCGACCTCTGTATTGTCATTCGCAGGCTCACTCAGTTGGTCCATTTTAAACAGAGGGCTTTGCTCTATGCTTGTGACCGTAATGAATGCCTCCTGGAGTGTTCTTTTCTGACCATTTTCGAGTGTGGCCTTTACGTCTTTATACCAAAGGTGTCCCTTAACAGTTACACGCATGTCGGTTTCAACAAGTTTGAGCTTTTTACGTACATCGTCTTTGAAGGCAATCATGTTATTATGCCATTCAGGTTTCCGATCGTGCCATTCCCCGTCTTTGTAATAGCCTTTTTGCGTTGCCATTGAGAAGGTGCTGAAGACAGAATCCTCAGTTTGATGTTCCCTGGCTTGCGCACCTAGATTGCCAGTTAGTATGACTTGATTGTTTGTCATTGATTTTCCCTTTCACACAGTTTGCAGATAGATGAAGCGCAAGAAAATATAGATTTAGCCGTGCAATGTCAAAGGTGAATATTATCGTATGAACCGTTAAAGCGAAACACTTAATACTTACGGTTCATCAGTACACGAGAAATCAAATCAGTCACGCCATGACTTTTATCATTCTTCAATCACGCCAAATGATTTGGATTCCAAATTTATGATATATATCTTTCTGGTCTAAAACCAAAATGAGTATGACCCTGATCGACCCCGATGAATATTTTATGTATTTCTAAGTTCAAGATTTGAAGAGTTTTCAAGTGTTCATTCAGAAGGTCTGAAAGGTTTTTTTATATGTACTTAACCGTTTTAAATATTGAATTATGAAAAGAAAATTGTATCATTTGGCCCTGTGCATATTGGGATGTATGCTTGCCGTTCAAGCAGGGGCACAGTCATCCGTCTCGGTCGACGACAACTTCACAATTGGGATTTACCATCGCTGGGAATGTCCAGCACCATGGAATAATGCAAAGTATTTTAGGGGGTTTAGATCTGACCACTCTTACTACGATGGCACAGATGGAAAGCATCTTCTAGACAGTACGTTTTTTGGTTCTACTAAGGGGGTAAATAGCACATTCCCGTTGTTAAGAGAAGCAGGCTTTAATACCGTTTTGCTATATACTCCGGACTATAGGCTTTCACACAATTTAATTGATGGAGCCAAGGGTTATTCTGAGCACGCAAAAAACTGTGACTTGAAGGTTATTTTTGACTTCAAAGTTGCTTTTCAACCTGACTCTTTGTACACCAGCCCAGATGGTAATTACTATGGCCATACTAAGGGAGATTTTATTATGTCATTCCCTGTGAATGACAATTTAACACGCCCTAACCTGAAGTATTTGTATGACTCTGTCTTTAGCGACCCCTTCTATGGTGATGGCTTTGCTGGATTTCAATTGTCTGAGGAAGCTTCTACGACACACACTTTCACTGCAAGTTATATGGGTGAAGATTGTGGGCAAGGAGGAACCCTAGATAGTTGTGTGCATGTTTCTGTTCCCCCTTATGCAATATCCAATGCGATTGACACCCTTAACGACTACTTTAGCAATGGAGGAGTGTATTTCCCAACTATTGTTGCCGGGGCTCAACATGGTGGCGTAATTGACTCATTCACATATGTCGACAAATTCCCAAGTTGGAATCCAACACTTAACCATGGGCCATGGCACGAACAGAACTACATTATGTCCGATAGTATGAGTACATTACCGTCAACATTCATTGACGCGTCCTACTATGTTTTTGAGAATATTCACTCAGAATCTAATGCAAATATTGATAGCCTACATTCAAAAAGAGACGAATATCAACGTAGACATTACCTTGGAAGATTCAAGACAATTGATTTTGCTAAGGAGAGAATTGACGAAGTGATTGCAGGTATTTCAACAATTACCTGGCAAATGCCAGAAGGTGTAACTAGGTATTCATTTTTCCCAGGAGTAACAGACCGATCTAATAGCACAGTATATAAGAATACGGCTCGGTACTGGGGGGCTGATACTGTGATTGATGGTGAGTCAGTTATTGAAGCTTCACAGCGGTTTGCACTGCATACGGACACATCCTCAGGTGCCGCAAATGCGAATGCACTTTGGTTCCAGGCTTATACGTCGATTATTCATGGAGCGGACGGTGTGATTTTTTGGGAATGGGACTGTTGGGAGCCAAACGCCAGAGATAGTGCAAGAGCTAGGAATATGGTCTATGGCGCTCCATTCGCAGAGAGATATTCAGATACTACGGTCCCAATTATTTACCAAGATTACCTTGCTCCGTTGACAAGAGAATTACGTTGGTTGAGCGACAAATCTTTAATTGGTAAATCTTCGAAAGTAGTATATAAAAAGACCGATCATGCCGACAATAACTGCATTGTACCTGCTGTAAATAGCTATGTTACCGATTCGGAAATTGATGCCAGAAGAAAACAAGTTGAAGATTACGGGGTTCGATATACCATTAATACTAATGGTGATGATGTTGTAATGATTTTGTCAAACTGTCTTCCTAATTCTATTAGTTGCCCGCTGGACTTTTCTAGTATTGGCAATCAAATTATTCAAAACAGCGACACTATAGAATACCTTTTCCACGAGGACATAGATCCAACAACACCAGGTTATAAAACGGATCGTAGAGACGGTGTGGATCTTGGCAATGGAACGGTTTTGAGGTCAAGGAAGGTGCCATTCAATAACGATACTCTCACAGTTGAGTTTGGACCACTTGACGTTGTTGTGTTGAGGTTTCAGGCTGATAATGACAACTTAAATACTCAATTCAACCATTGGGAAAAGGAATGGACGAACGATGGGGATGGTTGGATTGGAGGGAGTAAACTCCAAGTAAATGACACCCTTTTTATTGGAGATTTTATGGGCAATGGAACTGAGCAGATTTTGGTAATGCAAACAGGAGCAAATGATGCGTGGACATCTCTGCACTCCTATAATGAAACAACCGAAGAATGGGATTGGGAATGGAGCAACGATGGAGACACTTCTGAACCAATTATGGATTTCAGAGGAATTGGCACTTATGCAGTTGGTAAGTTTGAAGGTGGTAAAGATATGCTCTTGGGTTATGAGCCTGGAGGAAATAAGACTTTATATGAATATCAGCCTGATTCATTCAAATGGAAGAGTAGATGGTCTGCACTTCCAACTGATCAGATATTTCTCTATAAGAAAATTCTTGCTGTTGGCGATTTTGATGCTGATGGAACGGAAGAGCTTATTGGGTATGATAACCCAGGCTGGACAACCGAGTTCAAATTCGATGGTACGGAGTTTGTCTGGGGGACATGGACCGACCAGAATATGGGTAAAGTTAAAAATTATCGCAACCGTTTGATGCAATGTGCAGATTTCAATGGTGATGGTAAAGATGAATTAATGGGATTTGGGGATGATGTAACCCTATTTGAATTTGACCCTATTGCATTTGAATGGGATTCCATTTGGGCTGATTCCTTTAGCATTGGTGGAGTTGGTTACCCATTTGTTGTTGGTGAAGCTGTTCTTTCAGGTGATATAGATCAATACGATGGTAAAGATGAAATATTTGTTTTACAAACAGGACCACAAGCTGGATGGGCAACCAGCCTTGATTTGATATATAATGGAGGAACCAATTCATACGACTGGGACTGGAACTATTCGGCAAACGGAAGTTCATCAATTGAGTACATACGTGATTGGCCAGTGCCTGAAATTACTGGGAGCAATACCGAGTATTATTTGATCCAGGTTAACGCAACGAAGCCAAAATATCTTTTCGCCAAAAGAAGATTTCAATGCAATGGCCTAGAACCGAAACACCTTCTGAGCTTATATAAGACACAAGCCGCTTACAATTACAAATACTTGAGCGATATCAAGGTGTTAAACCAAGACAAGGAGAACAATGTCTTGGTTTACCCTAATCCTTTTTCTGGCAGTTTAAATATTGCCACGCTCAAGGGTGAAGAGATAAAGCAAGTTTCAGTGTACGATTCTCAAGGGAAACTGTTGTTCACTACCTTGAGTAAAACAGGCGCAAAATTAAATGTGGATTTTGCTTCTGATCCTAGCATTTCACCTGGGCTGTATATGATCCGAGTCGAAACCGATAAAGGTAATTATGCAAGACAGGTGGTTTATACCAAATAAATCTCTACTTGGTCCGTGCATGAAACCGACGTGTTAAAAACACGTCGGTTTTGTTTTATATCTGGAATACATTTACCGATTATTGTGGAATTATGAATTAATACAATTAAGTATGTCCATAACTAGGGAAATACGACCCATGCTAAGATCACATTGGAAAATCTTACTGGTTGTTGGAGTAATAACCTTTGTGCCTCTTTTTGTTAACTTAGGGACATACCCTCTTCAGATCTGGGATGAAGCTAGGAATGCTACGAATTCATATGAAATGTATAAGGATCATGATTATTTGGTTCCAAAGTTTCAAGGATATTCTGAATTATGGAATACCAAGCCGCCATTGTTGCTTTGGCTGCAATCAACATCAATGCACCTTTTTGGTGTAAGTGAGTTTTCCGTCAGGTTGCCATCAGCTCTCTCTGGGTTGCTAATCTACCTTTTGATCGCCATTGGTTTAGGGAGATTGGGTTTCGGAAACATGGCTACGCTAATAGCAATATTACTTCTAGTGATTAGTCCGGGGTTTACAGGGTTCCACTGTTTACGTACAGGTGACTACGAGGCACTTCTCGTTCTCTTTTTACTTATACAAATTTTCACCTTTTACTTTTATGTTAATACTGAGGGCGAAGCGCATAGGAGATTCTATCTGCATATACTTCTGATTGCCGTTATTCTTGGTGTGTTAACAAAGGGAGTAAATTCACTGCTTTTCTTGCCTGCATTAGCTGTTATGTGGTTTCTCAAGAAAATGTGGTTAAAGGAAACACTATGGCTCTTTATTATCAAAGTCGTGTTCACCATAAGCCTTTGCTTATCTTATTACATTGTCCGTGAGAGTTTCGATCCGGGATACATACATTGGGTAAAACAAAACGAATTAGGCGGGAGATTCCTTGAGGTTATTGATAATAACGCTCAGCCTTGGGATTTTTACCTAAAACTGTTTCCAAAACAATTAGGTAACTGGGTGTATCTGATATTACCGTCCGTGATTCTTGGTTTTACTTTGGGAACGAGCAAGCAAAGACAGTGGGTGTTTTATCTCGTCTCAAATAGTGTTTTCTTTTTGGTCGTCATATCAATCGCGCAAACCAAGACCATTTGGTACAATGTGCCACTTATTCCATTATTTGCTATTGTTACCGCAATTGGAATTGAAGTGACAGTACGAAGACTCCTAAGACTTGTACCTCGCGCTACCGAAAGACTAGAGCAATTGACTTGGGCTGTTCTCATTTGTGTCTCATTTGGATGGTCGTATGTAAGAGTAGTTCGAGAAACTATTACGATGACCGAAGAGGTCAAAAACCACGAGGAGTATTATGTCGTGACTAACTTCTTACGAGATCAGCTTGACAACTCTAATAAACACAACTGGGTGTTCATCGATACAGAGTATAGTGCTCATAATTGGTGGTATATTGAGAGACTGAATGACAGCGGTCACCACATTGAAAGCTTCAATAAAACAGAGTTATTAGAATCAGGTATGACCGTTTTGTTGTATGAAGGGAAAGTGGAGCAATATGTCAAGGAGAATTATCATTACGAGGAACTAGTCACTAAGACCCCTATGAAGTTGATTAACATATTGGCTCTGAAGCCAAGGAATGATACCCATATTTGAACAATACCTGCCCTAACTATTGAGGTATCTACAGAATCACAGATCATTGTAACGAATATTGATGGCTTTCTTCCCTCCCGGTTGTGTTGTATCTATGTGCTGCCATTCATAAAAGCGGGACGGATATCGGAAAGTTGCGAAATGTTGATAAATAGGGTGGAAGGTACTATCACTGAGTGGCGATTAAGGCCGGTTCCTCAGAATGGTCTTACCGATTAATAGAATAACACATGCGGTTGGCCTGTGATACAATAATGCCAACGGCTTTTTGCGATCAAAAAAGCCCCTACCCTTAGGCAGGGGCTTTGCATTGTGAGTGCCAGAGAGGTTAGACCTCAAACTCCAAGATTGCCTGGTCTATTTGTGTAATCTTTTCATTAATCATGGTTTCAAGATGGTTAACGAGTGATTTAATTAGGTAGCCATTTCGGGTTTGAAATTTGCGACCGACCTGATCCTGAACAATTAGGTCAGCACTATGCTCGTCTGAACCAAAGTTGAACTCTCGAATTTCACTACGCCGTTTGACAAATATGTTTCGTTTGTCGGTTAATGCCTTAAGCTCATTTACGCATTGCAGGCGGTCTTCAAGCGTGCGCATTTTGGGCTTTGGAGCGGGAGGCACTACTACATTTGAAGGTTTAGTTGTTTTTCCATTTTTGCCGGCGGAAGCCTTGCTTCCGTTAGTGGCAGCTTTTGTTGTTGTGCTCATATCTAATGTTTTGATAGCTCAGCAATCGCCCTGAAGAATGAATATCAAGACAAGGTTTTCAAGCCAACGGCGCTGAAACTGTGCATGACCTTGACGGATATTCATAAAGGGCGTGCTTTGAGCAGCAAAACCCTAGATGGGCATGTAACACCGACCCACGCAAGAAGCAAGATATGTTGTTAAAAGAACAGAGTAATTCAAGCCCCCCTGAAGCACCCAATAAGCAATTTTCTTTCTTAACTTCCTACTTGTCCACCACTCAAACTCTGAAAAATAGGAACATTTAATTGCAAGCCAATCCGCACAACTTCAGAGAATTTGCTCTTATCTCCTTCGTCATTAACACCAAAAATATCTGGCCAAGTGACAAAGAACTCCGTATTAATCCAGTCCTTTGTCTTATCCTCATTCTTAAATGGTACCACTATACCCCCTGTTAAGCTATGCCTTGGCTCAGTACCTAACCTGAAGATAGTTTCTGGTTTCATATGAAAACCTACTGTTCCACTTGCCAATGGATACCAGTATAAATCCACATCTAGCCTAAATGACCAAAAATTCTGTATGTAACCCTTAGTAGAATTATAATATACGGTTGATTCTTTTCTGTGTTCCCTAATCGTTCCATCTGAAGCTATGAAAGTATCAATATCAGTAACTTTAGACTTCGTAAGGTCCTCAAAATTGTCCTGTCGCAGAAACGATCCTCGAACCCCCATATAAGAAGACGTCTTCGCACTATTATCCCATAACACTCTAGCCGATCTTTTATAAATAAACCGATTAAACCTCAAGCCCAATTCCCAACCATGAAAAGTTTCTTTGCTTATTTGCTCATCAAATGGTAATAAACCATTCCAGTATTTAAATCCGCGATTGACGTATTGTGATTCGAAAGACCACCATCGCACTCTAAACGCATTGATTTCCATAGAATTAAGTGTCTTCTGATATAGTTTGTTATAATGATCTCTTATGTTTGCCACTCTTCTCTTGAAATCTTTGTCATTTTTAATCCACTTCCGGTAGTGGATCAAATTCGAATCGTTAATTGTTAAATTCTTTATTTCACTTACCTTATCGGCCCTTTTTTTATACATTATCATTGATGCTAATGAGTCATCGCTCAAAACATAACCAGCCCCTCTTCGGTTATCCGTGCTTATCCGTTTTATACTATCTTCTATTACCTTAAGTTGCTTCATTGCGTTAGCAATAGCTATTCTGTTATCGATTATTTTGCTCTTGATTAAAGAGTCTTGCCAATTATTCGACCCAGCTAAAAGAGCTACTCTCTCGTTACGAACCAAACTATCTAACCTTCTGATTGCATTTAACCCAGAAATTGAGTCAGTGTTCCAATAAGATGTCGTATCCCGTTTGTTTTTGGCTATCCAATACTTAGTTTTCCAATTCGTTGGACGCCTATTCAGAAATTTGTAACCAAAATTGATCGTCAGCCCAGATCTCAAGTTTGGGTTTACTTCATCACCCTGAAGAAAAGTAATTAAACCCTCTGTTGCCCCTCCCGAAGCATTTACACTCAAATTGGTTATAGAGTCTTTTATAATAAAGGTCCCAGATAATTTTGCGAACTCATCGGTAGTTGATAATGACGCGAAGGAGTTCGATGTCCCTGTTTGACCAACCAGCCTCCTTGTAACTATTTTCTGAAACAAAACCTCACGCTTGCGCTCAAGAATGTGATCAACCGTCGTGTCCAAAATAAATGAGTTATGTGAAGGGTTAAAAGCAGAAGTAAAGTAATAAATACTGTCTTGTGCGTATGCGCCAAGGGACAACAACCCAATAAATATTGTGACAATAGACTTGATAGCTCCATTTGTAACACGTGTAAGCTGTGGTAGATTATTTTTCATAAAACTTGCTTTAGACTATCAAAGTACAATGAACAATTTTAGTGTTACAGTATTTTTTGTCTCATTTGGTGTAAGTTTTGTCGAAATCGCAAACTATTGTTAGTTAGACTTTTACAACAGAATTATCATTTTCTAATAGTGATCTAACAGGCAACTTGATCAAGCCCTGAAGAGGCCTAATTGTACAAAATTCCGTCTATTTGATAGATAGCAGGTCCAGCACATTTATTTGTTAAGCTTATTTATTCTTTAGCCACAAATAGTGGGAATTTTGTACAATTTGTTGGAAGGAGTCTCCTCTATGCAACCAAATGTTGGATAAAAACTTTATTCCCATTGTCACCATATCCCTTTTTAACTCTAAAACCGGCATCATGACATAACCCAGTAAACTGCCTCCGCGGAATTTTGAAATTATTAACTGTAACAAAACGCTGTCCGCTCTTAACTGAAAATACCTGTTCGTCTATTTCAAAATCCTGACTTCGTGTTGCTACGGCGCACTGATGAATAACATGAGCATCTGCATTCCAGACCGCCTTGTACATCCAATCTTTTGCTGAAAAGTCCCCGTCTGCGATTTTTTGAACATCATACATAATCCCGGTAACGTGCCGTGCCCAAAACTTGTTGCGATATGAGGCCATTACCTGAGCGATATTCGCGTTGGCATCATGTGAGATCAACATATCATTATCGTTTCCAATGTTCTTCCGATGTATCCCCAACCTTTGGATAAACTCATCTCTAGGAAACTTTTGTCCTTCTTTCATTTCTTGGTTGGTAATGGTCAAGCCAAGCATTAATCCTAACCGTTTTTGACCTTCAAATTGGATCTTGTGTTTATAGAAATCCGCGTGAACATTCTCGACATTCAGGGCAGGAAATTTAGATTTCAAACGGTTTTCGGCAACTTGAAGAAAATCACTAGAAAGATCCACGCCTTGATATGTTCTCACATTTCTGAGTTCCCTCAAAAGAGGAATAACCTTGTTTTCGATAGCTGCGATTTCTCCCACGCCAAGATCAACTAGTGTATTAACATCTTCAAATATTCTTCCAAAGTGATGCTTGTTCTGTCTTATAATCTTGATTTCGTTGTCCAAGACATAATAAGCTTTGCATGCCTTCAGAAAAGCGTGCCAAAGCTCTGAGCCGGTCATCTTATTCCTGAGTGTGTCGCTGAACAACCAGTGATCTACGTGACCACCCCGAGCGTAGGTGAATAAGTCAATAACGTCCTGCTTAAAGTTTTGCACTTGCCTGACTCCAGGAAATTTCAAATTCTTTGCGTTCGGCTTCAGCAAGTGTCTCGTTATCTACGATTAGTATCGTCACATTGTCCTCTTCAAAAAGAATATCAGCTCGTTTCGTACCATATACATAGGTTGGGACACCGCTAAATTGCTCACTAGGTAACGATCGGTATTCAGCATATTTTGCCGCCGTAAAATATTGATCATTTTCTTCTACGATAATGCGAAATCTTAGATTGTCGATTTGCGCCATTTTAGACAAGTAGTCATCGGCATGAACACTTTGCCATTTCTCAAATTGGCGCTCATTTACATTTGACACACAGATATCACCACCATGTTTGACCGTTTCATACACGTCATTGATGAACTTCTTAAAACCATCATAACCCTCTAAAGCCCGAAAGTCTGTCTTCGCCCTCTTTACACCATCATCTGCCAAAAATTCTACACCCATTTCGATGTATGCGATCCAAAGCTTATTGGCGAGTTTTGGCGAAGGCCTATCCTTAATGTGTGGACTTTCAAATTTCCCTATGGACGGTTGGCTAACACCAGCCAGTTTTGCTATTACTTCCTGGCTAACATTGTCTAATAATGCTCTTGCTGCCCTTGATTGAGCTGGTGATATGATCATTTTTATAGCATCCCATACATTTTTGAATGATTTATAGCGGAAATCTTATTGGTAATCAAGTTTTATATTGACAGACGATTAAAAAGTAATTACCAATAGCATTAATCTTATAAATAATCACTGTGTAACTCAATTGTGTGGGATAGAAATGAGTAACCTGATATTGAAAAGGCTGAATCGGTGCCTTAAAAACCCATTTGATACTGAAGACTGCCAGGCCTTATTCATTCTGCTCCAGAAAAATTGGTCACATAAGCACGCTTGCGACTTTGCTGAATTACAAGAGTTAAAATTGACTATTCAGGCTTTCAGGAAAAACTTCATTCAAGCACGCAAAAATCAGCGCTTCCATGATCGACAATCAGCCAAGCTCCAAGAATATATTAATCATGATTACCACAGCCTGAGAAACGCAAGAAAACTATACTTCAAACGACTTCAAGTATTCATTCAAAGCCTAGGATTGGAGGGAAATTAAATGAATTCAGATCAAAATGTCCGGCAAATCATGACAAATTTGAGAGTGATTATGGGTACTGACGACATCAAATCTCATATAAAATCATATTTGGATTTCCGTGCCGAGAAGTTAATCAGCAATGTGGAGACTTGGGTTGACATGGAATATTGTAAGGCCTTTGGAGGACAAACTGGAGTCCCTGAGAACTTTCATTTAGTACGTGGCCCAATAGCGATAAAGGCATATGACCTTGTACTTCCCATTTATGATCAGGTGTTCAAAGAACAGGTCAAAAAACAGGAGGACATTAAGAGACTTATCAAGATTTAATTCTGCACTCCCCCATACTAGCAGGATCTAACTAGGTGTCCCCTTCCTTATCTCCAAGATAAGTGTCTGAACTCCCCCAAAACCTTTCACAATCAGGCTAAGGGGGCACCGTCTTTTTACCGGATAGGATCAATGATCTTTTTCCTTGCCATTGCCAAAGTCTTTTTCTCTGTTTCTCCAAGGCCCGATTCATAGGGTGTCAGCCATCTAATAACTGAAATATAATCTCTTTGAAGCCAAGCCTCTCTACCTTTTTCCTGTG
Organism: Bacteroidia bacterium; assembly: GCA_017640445.1. GTDB lineage: Bacteria > Bacteroidota > Bacteroidia > NS11-12g > UBA9320 > UBA987. Next base: position 37,057 of record JAEPQQ010000018.1, read on the forward strand.
CGTACTCAAGCCCAGTTTTATATTGTTCTCTGATCGCTGATTCAATCTTCATATCCATCATTTTTTTGGCTTGTTCATCGGTTTTGAGAATAAATGAAAGCCTTCGTAGATTTTCTTCCATCACAGCAAAAATCAGCTTCAATTCGCCTGGACAAATCAGCTGTATAGGCTCTGTTAACAAAGGTTCATACAGGTTTTGATCCATCAAATGGAACATCTCCACTAAGCTAAACCTTGTACCATTATATTCTCTGAAAGATTGCAATACCAGATTGCCATTATGTGCCAACATCAATTCAATAGCGAGTTGGTCTTTTTCATACCGGCAAATGATTTTTTTTGCCAGTATCTGCTTGTACTCATCGAATGGCTTGATGACAAGTTGAGCACCAACAAGTACAGCAAAACCCGCCACTCTTTCAAAGCCGTGTTCTGCTTGTAGGAAACCGAAACATCTATCAGTCTCTTCAAAAAATACGGGAATAAAATCAGGATCTATATCAGAGGGAACACCGGACAATTCAAACCACCACAATTTTTAATTATTAATGGTATTATAGCACATTGTGCTCCACCTAAAAAGCCCAGGACGGTCATCCTGGGCTAACAGTTTATGCTGTTATGGTTAGTTCATTAATACTTGTTGCCTTTAGATTTATTGGCAGCAGTATTCATAGGCTGTAGATTATTCAAGTGGTCCGTGCCACCTTTAGATTTTGGCTTCGAATGGTCAATCGCCCATCCCATTTCTGTATCCTTCCCATAGGAAGGAAGGGTAGTACATTTCGTTGCCTAATTTGTCTCTACGATAAAGTGAAGGGTCTTTTCCTCGGATCTTCTGACCCTTGTCCCAGACCTCGTCCTTTTTCTTCTGATACGACATGACACAATTGGCTGACAAATGGCAAACGTGTCAGGCAAGATGATATTTCCATATAGGTTAAGCCTTATCCCACAAACTCCATGTAGATCCTTATTTAATCTTTTGGTTAGCCATCTGAGGCATCAAGATGTTTAAAAGTCCTATTGGACAATGAATGAATGATAGGCTTATTTGCACTTGGTACAAATAAGTGAACTATGGAATATGTTTTCGTGGTAGAGTTTTACGGATACTCAGGCCCAATAATTGATAAAATGAGCAATGAATCAATTGAGCTAAGGCAAAAAATAGCGATCCACTTTAAACGATTAACGGACCTACACGGAATGAGCTTTAGAGAAGATGCAGCTTATTTTCACGAAAGCGAAGAAATGGAAATATCGAATTTTGAAACACCAACGCTAATTCTCATGGCAAGTAGAGAAATTAATCATTTTTCTAATAGCCATAGACTAACCAACCTACTGCAAAGCCATGCAGAATTGCTTTGCCAACATCATGGCATCTCTATTCGAAGAATGGAATATGATTGGGCGCAGAAATCGTCTCATCCATCAAGAAATAACACCAAGATTCACAGATTTTATTAGATCAAATTTTATACAAATACCCGCAGTATTTATCTAAAATGGGTTTACATAATTTATTAAATCTTATCCCTTAAATCCTATAATGAAAAGGCCTGATGATTTAAGAAATGCAGGCGCAGGGACAATATGAGGGGTATAACATGTCTGACAATCAGACCAAAAGACCTGTACAACTGGTTCAAATCGCTGATACCCATAATTTGGGTGCCTCGGATGACGTATGGCTTGTCGATGCACCCGTGGTTAAAGCCAATTCACCAGAAATGCTCCGTGAGTTAATATACAGCCCGGAATGGATAGAGCGCAAAAACCACCTGGCCGATATCAGTGGCTCTCTAACCATAGCAAACCCTTCGGATCAGGGGTTATTCCTACAAGCCAATGAGCAACAACAAGAGCTCAGAAGTAAAATTAATAAGGAATATCTCGACAATCTTTTTCTCGGCAATGATTTGATCGACCCGCAAAAGGGTAAGCTCAGATCCATAGAAGAACAGAACCATAAGCGTGAATTTCAAAATCGGATAAATGCCGGTATTTCAGGTGCAGATATTGGCTATAACCTTCTTAATAATGAAACAGACCAGGCCCGCGAAATACGGGAGCAACGAAGAAACGGTCAAAACACAAAGGACAAAAAGTTTCAGCGATTGTTACACCGTCTCAGGCAGTCCGTCGAATTTCTTGCCTTTGAAGCGGCCTTTACCGATTTCAAATCTGCGGTGGATGCTGTCCGAGCTGGTCAAGACAAAATAGATGCTTATATCAAAGCCATTCAAGACCAGGATCATGCAGAAATGAGGGAATTGCTGGAGAATGACGGTATTGATACTTCCGATCTGACCAATGAGGAAATCGAGCAAAAAGCCCTGGAACAGCTTGCAAAGGATATTGACAGCCAAGCAGAACTGATAGAGGTGATGAAGAAAAAAGCACAGGAAGCCCAAGCCAAATGGGATGAGTTTGCCGAGAAGAACCCAGAGCTTGCCAATGATCCGGCAGTTAAAGAAAGGTTTCATAGCCAGATTGAAGAGCAGATGATCCGATTAGGAAAGCTGGTTGAAGCACAAAATGAGAATGTGAGCTTCATGGATGCGCGCAAGCAAGCAGCTAAATCACTAAATTGTGATAACGAAATTCTTAAAGATATAGATACAGATCACAAGGCAAACAATAGTGAGATCATTGCAATTGAAAATGAAGGGGTGCTGGAAGACGACCTGGGCTCTGATTTGGACGGAATTTCCTTTTCCTCAAACCTGGATGGTCAGGAGACTAGTCTTGATAAACAGCAAAATATCACACCCACATTCAATGCAATGGTAGCCAATGAGCCAACAAAAAAACCGGAACTTTCTCAAGCCCCGGTTCTACCAGCAAATCCCCCAAAATTAAATTAGCGCATACCCATCGGTTCATTGGGCTTAAGGTCTGAATTCCTCAGATTCTCAAGATGGATTTGAACTTTTCGTTCAAAATCTGCCTTGAAGGTATTGTAGGTATCCCACATTCCGCCTACTGCGTTAATACCTGTGATTTCATCACCTAATGATTTGGTAATAAATCCGGTTCCTCCAGGAGCCATATCAATATGGTAGTAAATGGCATAATTTGACAGGGAGTCTGCATATTCCGGATGTTCATCAATAAAACGATCAACAAATTTTTGAACGCCCAAAGCGTAGCGATCCGCATCGGCTTTTGAGTCAATACCGCCTCGAATGTAAAAGGCCAAGGTATTGTTTTTAAATGAATAGGTTTCCGCATCACCAGAACCACCCACCTCGATAACAGCTGCATGAGTGCGCTTAGTGGGTGAACTGGTGGAGTGCTTTGTAGTGTCTCCACCAGTCGTATCGGCAACATTACTGTTGAACATTTCCTTGGTGTCCTCTGGCACAGCAGGGGACGTGTTTTCTACAACAATTTCTGTTTGATTGAATGCGGGCGTATGTAAATTGGCGTGGTTAAGGGTCGCGGCTCTGGCATTATCGCCACCGCTGATCGCTGTGAAAGTGGAAAGTAGCAAGTTTCCTATATATCCAGCCATTACAATACTCCCAAAAACAAGCCATAGCATAGCATATATGCCCCTGGTGGAGCAATTGAAAGATTCCATATTCTTAAAATTTTAATAGTTAGAAATTTGGAACCTTATTGCTTTGTTCTCGCCTGTTGGAGAATGAAGAAAGAATAAGAAAGCCAGGGCAACCCTGGGAATGATGTGAAACCAAGAACCTTGTTCTCGGCATTGTGAGTTTTGAGAAAGGTTTCATAATGTTAAATGTTGTTGAATAAAAAAGGCGCAGGCACCGCACCCTTTCTCTGGCACTCACAATGCCAACTCTAGAAATGCGGTAGCCCACGCCATATCTTGACGGGCATTACCAACATGTTTTTCCAGAGATTGTGAAGTTGTGAGTTTCGAGAAAGGAAATATGCTGTAATCAGCTAAAATTCTAATATGTTTTCGTCTGCGCTTTTCTTATTCGGTTGCTTTTTATTCAAAGGTACAATTTGAAAATAAATGCCCTCCATGCTAAAATGAAATGATTAGGAGGCAATAGGCATGTTGACCGAAACAGGCAAGATATCATCTGATGGTAGGGTATCCATACCCATTAATTTAAGAAAGCAACTCAATCTCTCTTCAGGAGACGAGCTTCTCTTTGAGCAAAAGGGCGAGAGTATTTCTATCCGTAAGCTGAAAGACCTCGATGCGGAGTATCTAAGATCCGTGCAAGCCTCTTGTGCCAACGAGTGGGCCTCGCCTGAAGATTGTGAGGCCTATGATGGCATATAGGCAATGGGATATTGCCGTTGTACCATTTCCTTTTGTTGACAGCCCCAAAACCAAACCAAGACCTGTATTGATCATATCAGGCACAAAGTTTCATCGTGCAAACAATCACTGCTTAGCCGCAATGATCACAACGAGCTCAAAAATGTCTTGGGCTGGGGATACGATTATCCAAGATTTAAAAATGGCTGGTTTGGAAAAACCATCTCTGGTTCGCCTTAAATTATTCACCCTTGATCTTCGTTTGGCACCACGTACCATTGGTAGACTATGCACCGCTGGCCGTGCATCATTTTTGGCCAACTTCAACAAATACTGTATCCACATCAAATAAGTTAAGAGATTTCGCTAATGCATAATTTGTTACACTGCCTCAATACAAATCTGCCCTTCTAGGTATGATTCCATCATTTCGGTAACGCTTTACAGCCGCATCAACACTATCTTTGTCAAACTCTCCTTTGTAGAACAGCTCAATACTTTCACCATCAAAGTCGTAATAATCGGATTGTAAAATGAATCGATCCTTGCCCTCGGCACGATCTTTAAAAATGATTCGCGTGGAAAGTGAATTCTCGTATTCGTATCTGTTGTTTGGGGAACAAGAAGTCCCAAATACAACACATAACAAGGGTATTGTAAATTTCGGTTTGAGCAATCATGCCTCCAATTATTATCAAGTTTTCCTTTTCTGTTTTCAATAACGCTTTTGCTTTATGTCGTCAAGAATAAAACCCCTAATTTGCGCATAAAATATACCATCATGGAAGAACAACTTACCTTCTTTTTTACTCCAACGGAGCAGCGAGATAAACTTCACTCTAAGCTCGAAAACGAGTTTCCTGAAGGCACAGTCGGTCAATGGAGTGCATTTACTGGAGTTGAGGCTTTATCTATAGCAATTCCTGCATCACTAGTTCTTATTCAACGTCTTTTAAAGTTCTATGTAGATTGGAGAAAAAGCCTAGGGGAGACTCACGTGCATATCGATGAAAAAAGCATTGAACTATCAGGCTTTACCAAAAAAGAGATGAAAGAACTCCTTGAATCGAAGACCGTAAAATCCTTTGTCAAGAAGCTTAATGAATCAAATTCAAAAAAATAAAAAGAAGCTGCTTGATTATGTATCGGTAGTTAGGAAGGACTCTATATTCCCACCTGTGGTTTCACATTCATCAGAGTTCCCTGGTATGGGTGGGTACATGTTAGAGGATTTTTACCACGTCAGCGTTTATGGTGGGATTCCTGATAGTAATTTCTTAAAACTAGGTGAGATAAATGCCGTGGTCGAAAACACATACCTACCTTCGTTTTGCAATGACATCTTTTCTTGCTGGTTATACCATATGAACCAGGGACGTACAACTGATTTTCAAAATGTTCTGTCCTATAATTTTAAAAAGTACTATGCCGAACAACTCTATTGGCGTTGTAGTTCTAATTTTTCCAGAGCTATATTCCTGGAGACATTGCTCTATGAGCAGGACCAAATGGTTCCAATAGTTAATGAGCTAAGTAAATCAGTAAAAACTCGTTCTTATTCAGAACTGTCAGTATCCATAGCCACATCACTTATATCCTTACACGAATTAGCCCACTTATACCTCAATTCAGAAAACAAGCTTTGGGCTTCACTAAACCAAGAGTATGGACAGATCATAGCCCCTATGTATGATGATGTTAAGTCGAATTACGGAGATGCTTTTGCAACTGAAATTAGATGTGACATGTTTGCAATACTGATGAGCGTAAAATTACTTGAAAGAGATTGGGACATGGCGGACATCCTTAATATCATAATCTATCACAGTAATTCGTTTGGATTGTTCTACTCCTTAGGACGATCTGCAAAAGTTACCTATGACCAAAACCGAAAGAACTGGGAATCTGAGAAGGTAGATTTTACGAGTATCGACCCTTACGATTCGAATGACGTATATTCCATTGTCCCTGATAAAACTATGGTTCTAAGAAGTCAATTAATGATAAGTTTCTGTGAAAGGATTGCGCAAAAATCTAAAGCAAAGATTTACGATCAAAACCCTCAATTACCCCTATCCAAACAGCTTCTAATCCAATATGTCGGCGTGGTAGATCGCATGATGGAACCAAAAAATCCAATGGCACGAAATATGGCGCTTTTATGCGCTAGAGCATTCCATGATCACCCAAAGGGTATGGACTACTTGTTACTGCGTTCAAAAAAGTTCAATCGAAGGAATTAGCCCACACTTAATGTAACCTGCTAATAAATGCAGCATTACCAAACTGGGTAAAACTGCTTGATTGCTTACTCCATTTGTGAGCTCACGGCAATCTATGAGGTGCATATGGTGAGTTTCCTTGCTTGGTTACTGCTCTATGAAAAGATTGTTGTTTGCCATTGCACCGCTTATAAAATTCAAAAGCGACTAAGAAGCCTTGGCTATAACTACTTTTTTGTAAAGTCCATAACCTGGTCGGCGTAATCGTCAACTATCGCGTCAGGCAGAGAGTCGAGGTAAATCTCGGTAGTTTTTACTGTTTTGTGGCCAAGCATTTGCGATATAACCTCAATAGGCACCTTTGATAATCGTGCAAGCATAGCAAATGAATGACGGGAAACATATGAGGTCAAATGGTCTTTTATCTCACAGAGCACTGCAATCTCTTTTAAATTGTCATTGTACCTTTTTCGTGCCCAACGTATATCCCTATATTGGTCTTCTGCTGATTGTCTTTTAATGATTGGGAAAACATAATCCTTGTCGCTCTTATCGGCGGTGTAAACATTGAGGATCTGCAAGAGAAATTCTGTCACTTTGATATTATAGATACGGGATGTCTTGGTTCGCCGGTATTTGATACGACCGTCATTGATATTCTCGATCTTTAGATGCGCCATATCGGAGAACGACATACCTTGCATGGCAAAAGAGGCCAAAAAGAAATTTCTGGTCAAATAAAGTTTGTCCGATGGCTCTAATTCCAGGCTTATGATAGCTTTGAGGCTTTCTTCACTAATTGCTCGTTTATCTGTGGGCTCTGTCTTTATTGTGTATTCGTCAAATGGGTTTGCGTCTTTATCTGCCAAGCCAGCCTTGATAGCTGATTTATACGTAGCACGCAGCGTTCGTAAGTAATTGCCGACTCCGTTTAGGGTTGGTTTTCGTTTTCTCTTCCCTTCGTCGTAGAGGGCATTCATCTTCTTCATGTGCCATTTCTCAAAACCTTCTACGAATTTGAGATCGATTTGATTGAATTTTAGATTGCGTTCGGACCCCCAATAATTCTTCAGTACGTCATGCAGTGTCTCATAAACATCAGCGTTACCGGTTTTATTCAAATCTCTTAAATCTCTAACCTTATCCTTGATAAATTGAAAAACCGAACCTGCCTCTACCTGTTTGCTGAAATAAGAGGTGAGGTCGCGTTGAGAAATTTGCGCAAGAGCCCCATTCTGGACCATGTCGTCAAGAAGCGCTAAAATCTCATTCATCCGCCGGTCACTAGCAATTACCTTGGTTTCGCGAAGTTTGAAGATTATTGCTTCTGCTTCTTTTTTTCGAAAGAGACTAACGATGCGCGCCTTAACATCATGAATCGCCAATCCACCAATGGACTCATCTTCTTGAAGTTTAGTGATCACCGAACGCCCCCGGTTTCTCATGTCAGTAAGAATGTTGTTTAAACGATTGACGGCACCATATGCGTTATATCCCTTCTTTACCTGGCACTCTGTTTTGTGCCAATAGCGTTCAGGAACGGCATAGCCCGTAGGTATAGGTAAAGTTTTGTTGTTGCCGCTAAGCCGCAGTATGATAGGGTATGTGCCATCCTTTCGAGGTTTTCTTGTATCGAGGCGGAGCAAAATTTCCATAAAACAAATGTAATGCAAATTTGCACAGGATTTGCACAGAAATAATGCGATTATTTGATGTCATTTGATATCACCCGAAACATTAAAATGCTCAAATTCAGTGATTTAATATTTTTTTGCGATCACTTGATCGCAAAATCACCTGCCTGTCACGCAGGGGGTCGCGGGTTCGAGTCCCGTCCAGACCGCAAGACAAATTCTGAAACCCTTGTAAGTTAGATGCTTGCAAGGGTTTTTTGTTTTTTACAACACACACACTTCCAAGCAATCCAAATATTTTGTACTTGGTAAAAAGAAAAGGCCGTTGAACGAACAACGACCTTTTTGGTAAATATTTAATTTAGTAACGTGGAGGGGTTAGGGATTGCACTAACGTTATAATCCCATTTAGCGTCATAGCATACCGTATCAAAACCAACCACTAACATGAGCGCGCATACCTGCGTGACTCGTATGAAAAAAAGACTTTTTTGAAGATCGAAGGAATCCCTTGCCTTCAAATGGCCTTTGGCACAACAAATTAAAGACCTGCATCATACACGGTTGATATCGAGGTCGTTAATCACGATATATTGTCGAGAAGCTTGGATTACGCAGGATAAAAATCTAGTAAAACGAGGTTTCTGTATTGATTTGACTTGAAGTTTCTCGGGCGGACAATTACATCTCCACGAAATACACGGTAGGTTGATTTTTTCCCACTACTTTCAGCGATCAATTGTCTTCATAAAACAACTTGATTCGGAACTCAATGGAACATTAAAAAAACGCTGTTTAGAAAAGCGTACCTGGCAAAACATCTGTGTGTTCCAACTCCAAATAGTGTGTAAAATCGAGTAAAAAAATCAATAGAATTTCGAAGAATCGCAGGAGATTATCCTTCGTTTAGCTGCCTCTGCAACAATATTAACTCAATTCAATTTCGGTTATAAATCTACTAGGGTCATTTGGTTTTATTCGTAAGGATGGTGTGACTTCGAATTGAGGTCATACTGGTTTTTTAGTTAGGTTTTATAAATATTAAAATGAGAAAGAATTACAGTTCGATTTGGCTTTCGAAACTACTCTTGCTCTGCACCATATTACTTGCTGGTAATGTGGCCATGGGCGGAACCCCTTTAAAGGGCACTTACACCATTGACTCTGCTTCTAGTACAAGCGGGTCAAATTTTCAATCGTTTACCGATTTTGTCGACTCTCTTGATCTCAATGGCATTTCCGGATCCCTTACCGTGAATGTTGTTAAAGGATCAGGCCCGTACAACGAGCAGGTCGTTTTATCTGAAGTAACCGGTGCGAGTTCTAAAAGTACCATTACCATTAACGGTAATGGTGAAACCGTTTTTACCACCACTGGCGCAGTATTTGAGTTAGATGGTGCAGATTACATTACCTTGAGCAACCTTAAGATCGATGCCCAGGGAACTGGAAACGACACCCGATGTATCCATATTTGGAATGGTTCGGATTACAACAAAATCACCGAGTGTGATTTAATCATTTCTGAATATACCGGAACTTCGAATTCAACAGGTTATGTCGTTTTTTCGGCATCAGACACCCGTTTGACCGCTGGTGAGCATGGCAACTTTAACTCAATTGATGGAAACACCATGTCCAATGGCGGATCAACAAGCGGTATTGGACCTTATTCAGGTTGTTCAGACTATAGAAGTAATGCAACCACCGGAGACGGAGGTAATTCCTTTACAGAAAATGAAGTTGCCGATTGTTATTACGCTGAATTTTATATGTACTACTGTAAAGACGCCAAAATCAATGGAAACGATATGCATTCCAGCAGATCCGGTGCCTTTACCCATTACCCGGTTTACTACTGGTTCGGACAAAATGGAACCGGGCAAATCCAGGTGAACGACAACGAGATTCACGACATGGGTGCCGGATATCAGTACGGACTTTACCTGTACCAATGCAGCGGGTCTTCTAACGTAACACAGGTAAACAGAAACCACTTTTACGATAACAGCGCTACAAACTACCTTTATGGTCCTAGACCATACTTTACAAGTAACGTTGAGGTAATCGACAACCTGGTAGACGACAACTCTGCAGGGTTTTACGTATACGGTATCGATGCCGGATATGGCCAGGATATTCATGTAGAAGGTAATGTTGTGTCAAACAACACGGCCGATTACGGTGTATACGGTTTTAACTACTATTCTTCAACGGGTAACGTGATAAACAACATTTACGTTAATAATGAAGGAGGATTTTATAACTATGGATTTGTTAGTGGTTACCAAACAACTGGTAATCTAAACGTTGCGCATAATACATGTGTTCTTAACACTGACCCGGATTACTACAACTATGGTTTCTACCAATACCACTTTGGTTCGGTTGGCTCTGCGAATTTGGCTTTCCGAAACAACATCGTTTATCTAACAGGGAACGGCGCTTTTGGGAACTACCCTGTATACGGTTACCAATACCTGGAGGAGATGGATTGGGATCATAATGACTTTTATGTAAACAATGGTTCTACCACAAATTACTATGCAACTACAGCCTACACAACCCTGGCTAGTTTCAATAACTACGTAAAAAACACCTCCAATATTGACATTGACCCTAAGTTCAAAGACCTAAAAAAGGGCGATGTGACGCCTACCAACCCGGCTATTGCTAACTATGGTGTTCCTGGACATGCTAAAGTTGACTTCTTTGATAAAACGCGTACTGCATGTGGTCCGGATTTGGGTGCAATTGAGTTCTACGTAGATCACAATGCATCTGACCTTGTATTTACAGGTAAGAATGAGTGTGGTGGATACTCTGAAGAAATCACATTTAACTTTAACAACGGTACAGACGTTGATCTAATCAATGCACGTGCATTCTATAGTATTAACGGTGGAGACCCGGTAATTGAAGAAATCGCTCAAATTGACGGAAACTCATCAGTTACTTATACGTTCGAAGAAGTTCCTGTATTCCACGAGCCAAGTATCAATACAATAGAAGTGGGCTTACTGTGCGACGATAACGAAAGAAACAACGTATTGACGACAACTATCGACATTACACCTGCTCCGCATAGCTTTGAGCTAATGGCAGATGAAGCTGCCTATCCAGGTTACTATCGTGCAGGTTCTACAAGAAACCCTGACGTAACGGTTCCTGGTGTTGAAGTTGAATACGACATTAACAACCCTTCACGATACGACAATGGTCGATACGGTACTTCAAGCGATTGGAGCATGGTAGTTGATGCATATACTGAGAATGGAACTATGGTTACTTCTGGTATCACTTTAACTGATCCAATGTCAGGTACTAACGGTACACTTGCATTTGATCCAGACCCAGCAATGGCTGATTCTACAATCTTCCTTGCTCTTACTGTAACAGATCACAAAACAGGTTGTGACTCTACTTTCGGACGATGGATCTACGTTCCTCATACTCCGGTTGTAGCATGGGATGCTCCTGATGCGTGTGACGGTGACATCGTTGCTTTTGTAAACGGTACTAAGCAAGAAACAGGTGCAGTTGAGTACATGTGGGATTTCGGTGATCCAGCTTCTGGAACTGAAGATAACGCTTCAACTATCTCTGATCCGGTACACAGATTCTCTACCTACGGTACTTACACTGTAACAGTAGATGCATGGAACTTCGACTATCCTAAGTTTGTTTACACTCTAAGCAAGCAAGTATCAATTTCTCCAGTACCAACAGTTGACTTCAAAGTAACTAATGCTTGTGAAGGTCAGGATATCGTATTTGCTAATGCAACTACATT
>JAEPQQ010000019.1 GCA_017640445.1 Bacteroidia bacterium
GAACTTTATGGTAAATCTACTAGAAGGAGGTGGTTTGGAATCGGTAGAGGTTCACACCCCCGTTTTGGAGCTGTTTAACGCGTTAAACAAGACATTCAATCGCTACGAAGGTGATGCTGTAAACGGTTTTACGCATCAAACCAGTAGAGAAATGCTCGACGAGTTGGGTCTGGCCGGTGAGCAATACCGGTTCGCCTGTTACAACGTACTGGAGTCTTCAAAGTCGTCTTTAGCCATACACCAGTTGATATCGTTTTTCCGACAGGCGATTAATCATCTCGATAGGGCCATTAAGCGCAACAAGCGTGAAGACGGCATGTATCATTCCTATAATTTGTTAGAATTGACAGAAGGATCGGCTCGCGTTTCCAGACTCTACGAAATGCTGGAAGGACAAGTGGCCGTATTAAGTGCAGGTAGTTTAGCCCCTTACGAAGCCCTTCAGGTATTAGATGCACTAAAAGGAAGTGCGATGTACCGAGCCGACCAATACAGCTATATGTTGTACCCTGATCGTCAGTTGCCCTCTTTTCTGAAGAAAAACACGTGGCCGGAAGAGAAGAAGAACAGCTCGAAGCTGGTAAGTAGTTTGCTCAAGAACGGAGATCGAAGCCTGATCGAGCAAGACAACAATGGTGGCATACATTTTAACGGTTCCATCCATAATGCGGATGACGTATTACGGCTTCTTGAAAGCCTCAAAGAATCAGAGCATTACAGGGATTTGGTGGAGGAAGAAACAGAACTTTTTTTGGATGTTTTTGAGGAAATGTTCGATCATCAGTCGTTTACCGGAAGATCCGGAACTTTTTATGGGTACGAAGGACTGGGTTCTATTTACTGGCATATGGTTTCCAAGCTGTTAATGGCTACCCAAGAGAACCTTGTTTGGGCGAAAGAAAGCAGCGCTTCAGATGAAGTGATTGGTCGCCTTATTGAGCATTACTATGAAATCCGAGCCGGCATTGGTATAAACAAATCTCCAGAATTATATGGGGCGTTTCCAACCGATCCTTATTCACACACCCCTGGTAATGCGGGAGCTCAACAACCTGGCATGACGGGGCAGGTAAAAGAAGATGTGATAAATCGATGGGCAGAACTGGGCGTTGTGATAAACGAAGGCTGCGTTACGTTCGATCCATTTTTTATGAGACGCATTGAATTTCTAAAGCAACCAGCCCAATTTACCTATACAGCGGTATCAGGCGATCGTAAAACCATAAACCTGGAAGCGGACTCTCTGGCCTTTACATACTGTCAGGTTCCGGTTGTTTATGTTGCAAGCAAAGAGGAGCGGTTGGTGGTTCAGCATGCCAGCGGCGAATCAACCTCAAGCAAGGATCAAACGCTTTCGCGAGAAGATTCAGAGTGCTTGTTAAAACGAAACGGGCAAATTGAGTGTATTACCGTATACCTGGTCCCCGGTTTAAAGTGATTTCTTGAACAAAAAAAAGCCGCTGTATCAGTACAGCGGCTTTATAGATATTTATTGAGAAATACCCGTTTTACGCATGAAAAACTTAATTCTTAATTGCCTTAAAGCTTTGCTCGCCCACTTCCGTGTCAACAACGAATACGTATATTCCAGAAGCAAATGACGTCATATCAAGTTCTGCGCTAGTGCCAGATGCTTCAAATTCTCCAATCAGTTGTCCAAACGTGTTGAACACTTTTACACTGTGTAAGCTTGTGGCGGCGGTAATGCGAAGAACATCGTTTACCGGGTTTGGGTGGAAACCAACGGTGTTAGCACTTAGGGCTTCGATGGATGAGTTGGCAGGCTCTCCAAACATCATATCATCCCAGTAATAGGTCTTTTCACCAGCTGTAGCCCCATCCGTACCAAAGTTAAAGAAGATCGAGGCCTTGTTGTAGGTGTTTGCAAGGTCCAATTTAGCTGTGCCACTGGCTTCCATACTAAAGTCGAACACAAGAACTTCCCAGCCGTTTGCCATGGTGGTTTTCACTTCAGTCTCGCATGACTTTGTAGGGTCGCCCGCATCTTCAACTTTCAAACGTATCGGAGTGCCGGCATCCGGAGAATATACCCGAACGCTCATTTTTGTTTCGGTAGCAGTAAAAGGGATTGCGTCTTTGAAGCCGAAAGCCGTTCCACATGTGGTACCTGCCCATGTTTCAGCAGAGTTTGACTTTACGGACATGGCAACGTGATTCATTGCGTCTGCAGGGTCTGCCACTACGCTTGACGCGTTTCCACCAAAATCGGTCATCGTATGGTCCACCATTGTGTCTTCAAACTTAACCGGCAGGTTTATCTGATTTTTCATTGGTCCTGCAGGAACGAACATTACATCGTCCCAGTAATAGGTTTTTTCACCTGCGGTGGCTCCATCTACACCAAAGTTGAAGAAGATCGAGGCTTTGTCGTAACTGTAACCCAGATTTAAAAGAGCTGTTCCGTCAACTTGTTTGGAGAAGTCAAAGGTTAATGTTTCCCACTCATTTACCTTAGTAGTGGTTGCTTCTGTTTCCACAGATTTGGTAGGGTCGCCAGACTCTTCACACTTGAGTCGTATCTGAATACCTGCATCAGGTGAGTAAACCCGTACACTCATTTTCGTTTCAGTTGCTGTGAACGGGATCTTTTTAGTAAACCCGGTTGCGGGTCCAATGGTGGTTCCTGCCCAAAGGGGTGCAGAAGCCGGTTTTGTGCTCATGGCAACTTTATTGGTTGCGTCGGCAGGGTCGGCAACAACAGAAGACGAGTTGTCTCCAAAGTCGGTTAACTCATAGGTTATTGCCGGATCATCAAAGGTTACCGGAAGGTCAACCTGAGCAATTACCAGGCTGGATGTAACCAGTAAAAGAAGGAAGGTAGAATACTTAATCATAATCATTTTTTAATGTCTGTTTTCGAATAAAGTTAAACTTCGGTCTATCGTTTTTCGTAATTCGAAGTAAAGCAAACTTAAGGTAAAAAATACTATAACTACAAATTTTTTGTATAATTGAAGTAGATTTTGATGCACAAATGGCTAAAAAAGAGGGTTTAAACCACATGTAATTAATTATTTGTTCATCTAGAGTCAACAGAGTTTGTGTTAAGTTTGTCTAGTATTTTGAGTACAATATGATTTTAGTTGCCGACAGTGGTTCCACCAAATGTGATTGGTTTATTAGTGATGGAGAACAAAGGGTTTTTGGTAAAACCATGGGGTTTAACCCGTTTTTTCACTCAGAGGAATTTATTCTGAGCGAATTGGGGAAGAGTGAGGTGCTCAATCAATATAAAGAAGCCGTCGAATCGGTATATTACTATGGTGCGGGGTGTTCAAGTCCCGAGCGAAATGAAATTCTGAAAAGAGCGCTGTCTGCATATTTTCCCAATGCCATAAATTGGACAATTGCACAAGACATGGCAGGCGCGGCCTTCGCTACCTGTGGAGAAGATCCCGGTGTGGTTTGTATATTAGGCACAGGGTCTAATTCATGTTTTTATGACGGTAAGGATGTACATGAGAAGATACCCGCATTGGGCTATGTGCTGGGTGATGAGGGAAGCGGAGCGTACTTTGGCAAAATCCTACTAGCCGATTACCTGTATGGTCGAATGCCTGTTGAGTTGAGCCAGGAATTTGATGCGAAATATGATGTTGCGAAGGAGGAGGTGTTCCAACATGTGTATCACAAGCCACATGTAAACGTGTACCTGGCTTCTTTTATGAAGTTTGCGTCTTTTCACATGGAACATCCATATGTCAATGAAATGATCTATCAGGGCTTAAAGAAGTTTGCCCAGATTCATATCCTCTGTTACAGCAACTACAATGATTATCCGGTCAGGTTTGTAGGATCAATTGCCCACTATTTCCGAGACATCCTTGAGCAGGTAGGACGCGAACTCGACTTTGAGGTAGGCGGTGTGGTCAAAAAACCAATTGAACCACTGGCAGACTTTCACCTTTCTAAGGTTCCGTCTTAAGGAACAAACTTTAGCCTCTAAAGCATTGCAAGGAAATTCTCTAACGGAAAAACTTGACTTAAATTTACTTATGGTAATTATTACTTTAAGAGCTATATTCGTTTAAACGAAACAGCGCGTGATCGCTTCACGGACTGAACTTTATGCAAAAGAAGAAGAAATTTGAACCATTCAATCTGGTCTTATTTGGGGGAACAGGAGATCTTGCTTTCCGTAAAATATATCCTGCGTTCTACCATCGCATACTTGATAACCCTTCTGAAACGGAATTTTCCATTTTCGTTATTCACAGGGATGTGCAGGAACCAGGAAAATTCTTTGACACCTTGGCGCTTGGCCTTAAGAACGCAGTAGGAGATCGGTATTCGGAGAAAGGCTTCAAACGTTTTACCGGACATTTCGAACTGATTCAAACGCCCAACGCAAGTAAAGAGGGATATTCCCAACTCGCCAATGCACTTAATAAGAAAGAAGATCGGCAGCGTATTTACTACTACAGTACACCGTCGAGTGCATTTGGAGTCATTTCAGAGACCCTTAAAACATGTGGTCTTATAAAACCCAGTAGTAAGGTGGTGTTAGAAAAGCCACTTGGTCACAACCTCGAATCATCGGTGCAAACCAATAAGGTGGTGCGGAACTCGTTTCAAGAGGAGCAGATCTATCGGATAGACCATTACCTTGGAAAAGAAACTGTACAGAACCTAATGGTACTGCGTTTTGCGAACAGCCTGTTTGAACGCGCCTGGAACTCAGAGAATATCGATAATGTTCAAATCACGGTATCGGAGAATCTTGGTGTGGAGAAACGAGCAGCCTACTACGACAAAAGCGGAGCACTGCGCGATATGGTTCAGAACCACCTTCTGCAGCTCTTGTGTCTCGTAGCGATGGAGCCACCTATATCGCTCGACGTAAACAACCTAAGAGATGAAAAACTGAAGGTTCTAAGGGCGCTTAGATACTTTGATCATACAACGATTCAGTCCAATACAGTAAAGGGACAGTACACCCGGGGTAAGGTACATGACGTGGAGGTCAACTCGTACCTTGAGGATATAAGCCGATACGATTCGAGCACTGAAACCTTTGTAGCACTGAAGGCGTTTGTCGACAACTGGAGGTGGAAAGATGTGCCATTTTACCTGAGAACCGGTAAGCGAATGGCGCAACGATATTCCGATATTGTGATCAACTTCAAACCGGTTAAGCACAATATATTTGGTTCCACCGACGATATGCCCGGCAATCGGTTGATAATGCGACTACAACCGGAAGAACGAATCGAACTGGTTCAGATGACCAAGATTCCAGGCCCTGGAGGCTATCGATACAAACCTATTTCACTTAAGCTCGACTACATGGATTCGTTCAATGAACGCCTGCCAGATGCATACGAACGTTTGATAGCCGATGTGATTCGAGGTAACCAAACGCTGTTTATGCGCCACGATGAACTTACTGAAGCCTGGCGGTGGACAGAGTCCGTGCTGAAAAACTGGAGTGATGTAAACGCACAGAACGTGCTGTATGCCTCAGGTAGCTGGGGTCCGGGGTCGGCTATTATGGACGGAAATACGACATGGGTAAACGATTCATCAGAGCAATGATTTTAACAGAATACGACAACCAACAAGGACTTGAAGACACACTCGCAAAGATGATCGCTAATCGTCTGAAAAAAGCGATCGATTCTAAACATCGTGCTGTGTTGCTTGTTTCGGGAGGAAAAACACCAACGGGTTTGTACAAGCGCCTGGCCAACATGGACATCGCATGGGAAAAAGTAGTGATAGGCCTGGTAGACGATCGAATGGTAGAACCCCATAGTGCACAGAGTAATGCGCTTCTTTTACAGCAAACATTGTTGACTCATAAGGCCGCAGCCGCTTTGTTTCACCCACTGGTAATTTCACTGCACAACGAGCAAAAGAACCTTTCCAAGGTATTAGATCTGTACGGCAATTTTCTAACAGGCGTGGATGTGTGTTTGTTGGGAATGGGAACAGACGGGCATACCGCATCGTTGTTTCCTGGAGATGAGGCCTCCAAAGAAGCCCTGAAGAAAGAAAACAAGCTTGCGGTTGCTTATACAAATGCAGATGTAGAACCTACCCGAAGAATTTCCTGTAGTCGCAACCTAATTGAGAAGTCTGACCACTTGTTTCTCATGATTGTTGGCGAAGAAAAAAGAAACGTCCTCGAGACGGCCCAGGAAAAAGGTTTACCAATTGCCAAGTTCTTTCATACACCAAAAACGAGGCTGAATGTGTTTTACGCAAATTGAATAAAATGAACCCAAAAGTATTAGAGGTAACAGAACGAATCATAGCACGTAGCAAGGAAAGCCGTAAGGACTATCTGGATCAAATGGATGGAGCCGTGCGTTATGAGGTGAGCAGAAAAACCCTAAGTTGTGGAAACCTGGCTCACGCCTTTGCTGGATGTCCGATTCATGATAAAGACGAACTCTCAGGGTATGACAGCATGAACCTGGGGATAATTACGTCGTACAACGATATGCTTTCAGCACACAAGGTTTTTGAAACATATCCAGAACAAATCAGAAATTATGCCCGTAAACAAGGAGCCGTGGCCCAGGTTGCAGGTGCAGTTCCAGCTATGTGCGATGGCGTTACTCAAGGACAAGTGGGCATGGAACTTTCGTTGCTGAGCCGCGATACGATAGCTCTTTCTACTGCAATATCGCTTTCACACAACATGTACGATGGTGTGATTCTTTTGGGAACTTGTGATAAGATTGTTCCTGGATTGCTCATTGGGGCATTGCGATTTGGTAACCTTCCAACGGTGTTTTTACCAGGTGGGCCCATGCCAACAGGTATTTCCAATGAGGAAAAAGCCAGAATTCGACAACTGTATGCCGAAGGTAAGATTGGTCGGGACGAATTACTCAAAGGAGAATCAGACTCGTACCACTCCCCTGGAACGTGTACGTTTTATGGCACCGCAAATTCCAATCAAATGTTGGTGGAAATCATGGGGCTTCAGCTTCCAGGTTCGAGTTTTGTGAACCCAGGAACCGAATTAAGAACCTTACTCAACGAGTGGGGAGTAAAAACCATTGTGGAGAATGCCAATTCGCGAAAACAGCTTCTTTGTCACATCATAGATGAAAAAACGATCGTAAATGCCCTTGTTGGTCTGCTAGCAACCGGTGGTTCAACCAATCATACGTTGCACCTGGTAGCAATTGCCAAAGCAGCAGGTATACGCATAAACTGGGACGATTTCTCGGATTTATCCGACGTAGTGCCTTCTATTACAAAAGTATACCCCAATGGGTCGGCCGATGTAAACAACTTTCATGCTTCTGGCGGAATGTCATTTGTAATAAGAACGCTGCTTGATGAAGGGTATTTGCACGAAGATGTAAACACCATTCTTGGAAAAGGGTTACGTGCATACATTCAGGAACCCAAAATACGTGACAACGGGCTGATTTGGGAAGATGGTCCAGAGCAGACACTCAACGAGGAAGTGGTGCGTTCGGCACAAAAACCATTTTCGAGACATGGTGGTATTGCCGTTTTGAACGGAAATATTGGCCGCTCGGTTATCAAAACATCTGCGGTTGAAGAGACCAATTTAGCGTTTACTGCCCCAGCAGTTGTGTTTGATGAACAATCCGATTTGATAACAGCCTTTAAAAGAGGAGAGCTTGAACGTGACTTTATCGCCGTACTTCCGTTTCAGGGTCCTCGATCAAATGGTATGCCCGAACTGCATAAACTTACCCCTACACTTACCGTATTACTCAAACGTGGATTTAAAGTAGCCCTAATCACAGACGGCCGAATGTCAGGTGCATCTGGTAAGGTTCCTTCTGCGATACACATGTCTCCCGAGGCCTTGGATGGTAGCATTTTAGCTAAGATTAAGACAGGCGATATGATTGAGTTTGATGCGGTGAAGAAGTCGGTAAACCTCTTAAACTTTGAGGAAGTAAACGCAAGAGAATCACGCCAACTCGTACGAGCGTCTCACGGCCTTGGTAGAGAACTGTTTACCAATATGCGAGCGCAGATTTCAACGAGTGAATCCGGAGCCAGTTTTTTACTTTAACATAGATCAATGAGCCAATTCAATATTCGACAAATTTTAGAGCGCAACAAGGTAATTCCTGTTGTGACCATTAACGAGCTTAATGAAATAGACCAATTGGTGGCTAAGTTGCAGAAATTGAATATTTCATGCATCGAAGTAACACTTAGAACCGAAGCGGCATTTGACTCACTGGAATATTTAATGGAACAGTATGGTGAGGAGTTGGAAATTGGTGTTGGAACCGTGGTTAATCGCCACCAACTCTTGCGCGCTTCAGAGATAGGAGTAGATTTTATTGTTAGCCCAGGTCTAATGACTTCTATGTCATACGAACTGGAGAAAGCAAAAACGCCTTTCATACCAGGTGTTGTTACACCAAGTGAGATCATGGAAGGTCTCGACCTTGGCTACGATACGTTCAAATTATTCCCAGCCGAACTGGTAGGAGGCACCAAACTGCTAAAAACCTATAATGCCCTGTTCCCGGGAGTTAAATTCTGCCCTACGGGTGGTATCACTAAAATGACATATCTCGACTATCTCGATCTGCCTAACGTCATAAGTGTTGGCGGTTCGTGGCTCGTTTAACAGTAACCTTTATCTTTGGTATACTTCCTATATGTGAAAATCAAAAACCTTTATATCTCCCTGATTCTTTGCTTAACTGCCTCGTTCAGCTACGGTCAGACGTACTTTGCCAATGGTAATGCCCGCAAGGTTGACGGGAACTGTTATGAGTTAACCACTGCTAAAAGAAACCAGCTGGGTTCGGTGTGGTACGCTGATAAGATAAACCTCAACCAGGATTTTGATCTGGAGTTTTACCTTAATTTTGGTTCGTCGGATGCGGGTGCGGATGGCATTGTATTCGTTCTTCAAACAGTCGGAAACAAGGCACTTGGAAACGTCGGAGGCGGTATAGGCTTTGACGGATTTTCTCCCAGTTTTGGAATCGAGTTTGACACCTATCAGAACCACTCCATGGGTGATCCCTCGTATGATCATATTTCGATTTTGAAAAATGGCTCAATTGATCACGGAGGCTCAAATCAATTGTCAGGACCAATTCCAGCCCTGATATCAAGAGACAACATAGAAAATGGAAAAGACTATCTGGTTCGGGTAAAATGGGATGCCAGCGAACAACGAATCCGTGTATGGTTCGACTGCGAACTGCGACAGTCCGCTGTAGTTAACCTCAAACGAGATATTTTCAATGGTGTTAACGAAGTATTTTGGGGTTTTACAGCAGCAACAGGAGGAGCCATGAACAGACAGGTTGCCTGCCTGGCAGATGACATATTAGTGCCTGACACCGTACCCATTTGTAAAGGAGATCGCAAACAATTAAATGCGCGAAGTAGCATCGACGATACGTATCTCTGGACACCAAATGAGTTTTTGAGTGATAACACCATACGGCATCCTTACTGCTCAACCACAACTTCCAGGAGGTACATCGTTCAATATAACGACTTCTGTAACAGACCCGTTAGTGATACGGTAGACGTAGTAGTGCAACAACCGTTTCAAATGGACGTTGGCCACGACAGCCTGTTGTGCAACGGTAGTAGGTACCGCTTTGATTTGGTTAGTGACTTTGATTCGGTCTTATGGAACGACGGCTCAAGAGCAGCTTTTCGTGATTTACGCAACGCAGGTGACTATCGAATCAGGGCTTGGAGAGGCGTGTGTTACGACGATGATTCATTTTCAATTTCTACCCTCAATCGCCCAATGCTCACAATAAGCGGCGACTCCATTTTTTGTGAAGGAGACTCAGTAGAGTTATCCGTCGAAATTACTCCGGAAAACACACCATTCGAATGGTTGGACGGGGAGAACTCAAACCAACGGTTTTTCAAAGAGACAACAACTGCAGGAGTTACCGCAACCAATGTTTGTGGCGAAGACGTGGCAGCGTATTCTGTTCGAGAAATACGAGTGGAAGACTTTGATCTTGGAAACGACACGCTGCTTTGTGCCAATGCCACACTGTTGCTCAGTCCCACACTCAACCGAACGTATGACTATGAATGGAGTACAGGTGAACAAACAAAAGACAAACGCGTTGAGCGAGAAGGCAGTTATGAATTAACCATTCGCGACAAGATCTGCTCCAGGTCGGATGCCATAGAGGTTCGATATACTCAATTCCCTCAACTCGATCTGCCAGATCAATTGATTTTGTGTTACAACGAAAAACTCTTCCTTAAACCCAAGGTTTCAGATGCCGACGTATGGTGGCAGGGAGCAACACGAGCCGATAGTTTTCTGTTGTTCAACCAATCGGGGCAGGTCGGAGTACGGTCAATCAACCCATGTGGCACCGATTCAGTAACCGTTAACATTGATTTGATTGAATGCTTTTGTAACCTCTACTTCCCGAATGCCGTATCGGCAAATGGCGACAATCTCAACGAGTACTTTCGTCCGGTACCTGACTGCATCAAATTAAAGAGTTACCATCTGTGGATTTACAATCGATGGGGGGAGCTCATTTACGAAACGGAAGCTATCGAGGATTTCTGGAACATGGAATACAAATCCAAATTGGTTCAAAAAGGCGTGTATACATGGCGATGTTCCTATTCTGGGATTGAAAATGGTTACATGAAACGAAAGAATGATGCGGGTGTCTTACATGTTTTGCGTTAGGATTACCCTACACCAAATAAAAAACGGCCAGCAAAAACAGAAGAACGATGCGGGTTACTTCGTGTTTTAAACTGACCGTACCAGGACGAAGGCCAGCCTATTGGCCGACCTTACTTAAAGTTCATTAAAACTCAATTCGGTAGTTAAAGAAGGGAAACAAACCAGTCATGGTCCAACCTTCTATTTTCTGTGCTTTGGAATCGTAGTACATGCCCCCAATGTTTTGACGGCCGGTAAAGTTTTGTACATCCAGTAACACTGTGTGTGTTGCTTTATCCGTGTTGACCTTGTAGCTCAAACCGATGTCGAACCGGTAGTAAACCGGCGTTTGGTCCCCGTATGGGTTGTCCGTGTCGCGAACCGTGCGTTCCTCCTGAATTGACTCGGCCAACAGAATGGGTGTAAACCGATTGCCACCAAAGACATTAACCTTCCCATTGATACCAAATTTTCGGTTTTTCTTACCAAGGGTAAACTCCTTTCCACCGAGTACATTGAACTGGTAACGTCCGTTGTATTTGGTGCTATACCACTTACCGGTTTGGGTTTGGTATGAGCTGTTGAACAGGGTGGCCGTGGTCATGTAATAAAAGTCGTTTTGAAAGAACCGCTCAAGTGTAATATCTACACCAACGTTTCGGCCCTTTCCGGCGCTCTGCATGTGTGTTGTGTCACCGTTGAAAATGGCATCCCAGTAGTTGCTGGTGTTCAATACCGACACGGTTGAACCGTCAACCGTAGAAATAGGCACATCAAAAAGTGATTGGTAGTACACTTCTGTTTTCAACCGCATGTTTTTCGACAATTTATAATCGGCTGCAAGCACATAGTGCCACGCTTTGGTGAGTTTAAGATTCTCGTTTGGTCGGGTAAAACTACCATCTTCCTGAATGTCTTTGTACAGGTAAAGTGCCAGGTGCTCGGGTCGGGAGTGTTTTCCTGCAGAGGCGCTCAAAGAAAGCTTGGATGAATGTTTATAGGTTAACGAGGCACGAGGTTCAAAACTATTCGACTTCGTTGCTTCGAGTCGCGTAAAGTGCGTACCAATGTTTGCCGTTAAGTTCGACGATAAACGGTGTTTCCATTGTGCGTATGCCTGATATTGCATGGAGCTGTTTTTGTCGTCGAAGGCAATGAACTCGCTGTTGTCTTCATAATCATAGAACTTACTAACGAAGTTGTAATCCAGCCGGGAAACAACGATTCCAGTTCTAAATGTGTTTCTTCGATTGAATTTGTAATTCAACATAGAACTCAATCGCATTTGAGTTTCGTCGTTCTTGATCTCATCTTCCTGGAATTGGAACACTGTGTTGGTGGTGGAATCAATTTCAAGTGTTTCGTAGTATTGGGTGTATCGATTAAAAGAATGGGACAGCACCGTTTTTATATACCCCTTATCCTTTACAGGCAATACGTGCTTTATTCCCGTGGTGTTGACAAATCCAACTTCCGAAAACCCATCATATTCCCACCGGGCGTCTTCTGATGTGTCGTTTACATCAAAGTCATCAAACATCTCAGCCACGTTCTGACCCATAACACCAAACACATTAAACTTACCCATCTTTTTAGTGGGGAAGTACAGGTTGTATGACAGATCCTGGTAGGTAGGAAGCAGATCACCGGTTGGGCTCAGGCCAATGGCTTGCAAAAAACCAAGTGTCGAATACCGATAGTTGATCAGGTAAGATCCGTCGTAGTTTTTACTGAAGGGGCCTTCTGTAGCCAACTCAAGACCAAGAGCACCAATCATGAAGGAATTCTCTCTTTTTTCGTTGTTTCCTTTCCGAAGTTTTAAATCAAACACACCAGAAAGAGCGTTCCCGTACTCTGCAGGGAATGCGCCGGTGTAAAAATCCGAGCTACCCAATGTACTGCTGCTCAACATGCTTATAGCACCTCCCTGACCACCGCCTGATGCAAAGTGATTTGGGTTTGCTATCTCAATGCCTTCGAGTCTCCAAAGTACACCTTTA
The DNA here is from genome assembly GCA_017640445.1 of Bacteroidia bacterium. Lineage (GTDB taxonomy): Bacteria > Bacteroidota > Bacteroidia > NS11-12g > UBA9320 > UBA987. The sequence goes on from JAEPQQ010000019.1 coordinate 12,652, forward strand.
GGAGAGTTTCCTCGTACCACAATTTCGTTGAACAGATCGTCGCCACCAGAAGTTACCCCCGCAAAGTTTTGTGCCATTCGTGCAGGGTCAAAAGCAGCAGCGGCATACCTACTGGTTTCCTCAACGCTAAACGATCGGGCACTTACAGTGGCCATTTCGTTTGACGGTTTTTCACGGCTTTTTTTTCTGCTAATTACTACCGCATCAAACTTTACAAATGATTCCTGCATTTCCACATCAAGTACAAGCTCCTTGGCTGAACGTAACTCCAATTGGCTCAACATTCGATCTTCATATCCAACCATTTGTATGATGATGCCAATCCTTCCGACAGGAATTCCATCTATTTGAAAATTACCATTTTCATCGGTTATACCTCCGGCTTCAACATCGCCGGAATAAACTGTTACGGTTGCGTCTGAAAGAGGAGACTTGGTGGCAGCATCTACTACTTGACCACGAACCCGTTGTGTTATTTGACCATGGGCATAGCCTGAGTACATCAGGTTAAAGATCATCAATAAGAGTCCGGCAAGTTTGGTTTGAATAGAAGGTCGAAATGTCGTTTTTGTTCTCATTTATTCCTGGTATTTGGCAATGAGACAACCAAATGGAATCTTCCCCCTATGTCAGAGGAAAAAAAATTATCCGCGGAAAAATGCCAATACTTTTTTGGTATAGCTCAAAGCAAATGAGGTCAGTGCAACGCCAACACCAATATAGGCTTTAGCTGGAATGGCAATTAGCACATTCAATGCAATCACAGCACGGAGGCCCATTAATTTCTGATTCAAAATGCAATACACCAGTACGATAAATGATGCGATATAGGCTGCTCCTGTATAAAGCATGAACGCTGGGTCGAGACCACCAATAGTGATGCCTTTTAACGTAATCACACCATAAAACACAAATGGGAGAATCATCATTAACGCATTGAGAATGAAAATAACGCGGAGTTGGATTGGTTTGGCTGGGAGGTTTCTGCTTTCGGTTGACATAATTAACTGTTTTAAATTCAACACAAAGGTCAAAACCAAAAAGCGTCCCATCTTGAAGGATAGGGTCAATGATTTGATGATTTAGTCCAACGCAGGTTTCTTAGTCTGGGCAGGAATAACAAGGGCTTCCATGGTTTCGAACGGGTGTTTGCTGGTCTTCACACCACTCTTTCAGGTCTACAAGAAAGGCATCTGGCCGATAGAGGTTTTGAACATCAATCAGGCTTAGTCGGGCAGTGTTTTCGGTAAAATTGCGATGAAGAATAACGTAGTACTTCCCATTTCTACAGTATACATCCTCGAAGAAAGAAGTCAAATACAACCGCTCTCCCAACGTGTTAAAGTTCCATTCCCGTAATCGGTCTATCTCGGTATACGCGTGATCCGCACTGGTATCTGTACTCACCACAATACCATATTCAGAAGTCCTTTCTCCCGGTATGTAGAGCGAGCCAAGGCAACGCTTTAATCCAAACATATCGCCTGATTGAACTATTTGACTGTCACAACCCCACGACTCGTTGAAGTCTTCAATCTCAAAGGTGTCTCGCATAAATCCATTGTCATCCAGCGTCAATACCCGAACCTCATAATACCATTCTAAATGCGACATACTTTCCTGGAGCTGAACAAACTCCACAATGCCGTTGTTGTCAACGTCGCTAATCAGTGATCGGATGGAGCCCATAATGCCCTCTTCTTCGTATTGTACGTCCAACATTACCGCATCGATAAACTCTTCCGTTTGGGGATTGAAAACAATACCAAAGTAGCTCTCAATAAAGAAAAAATGGTCCTTGTTATAGAAGCGCACTACAAAAACCTCGGCCTTTGGAGTAAGTAAGAAGCGAAAGGTTGCGAATAACCTACCGTTGGCCATAAACTCTGAACGGTCGTGAAGGCCCTCCTCGCCAATAAGGTGTTGAAAGATGGTATCCTCAATAAGGTGACCTTGTAACAGTGGAGTACACCCGTGAAAGTCAAGACTTTCAAAGTGTTTTAATTCAAAATATTGTTGAAACTGCTGATAGTAAGAAGCATACACCGGACGTGCTGTACAGATCAAAAGGGTAACGGTAAGTAAAACGATTCGGACGGGCTTCATGCTAACGAATTTAACGTTTCAGAGTGGCTGTAACCTAATTCCGTTTAATTCAATACATTTGAGGAAGCAGGGTGATGAACAAAAACCGAATTTTTACAACGTTCTTTTTAGTGCTTTTGGCGGCATTTGCACAAGCACAACCCGAGTTGAACAAAGCATCCATTGGTTATTTCTCCCATGGCGGCATACATCCAGGTGGAAAGATAGGCGCAGAGTATGTGTTGAGTGAAAAAATGAAACCAGTTTCCGAAGTTGAGCGCAAGATCAGCCTGTTAATGAACCCGCAGATTGGAGGTTTTATTCGTGAGAACTTTTATACCGGTATTCTGGTCAATAATGAACTGGGTTTACAAAGACAGCGAACAGACCGGAAGCGTTACTCTATTTATTCAATTGGTCTTGGATATCTACATTTTGTTGAGGTGGTCGACTACACTGTGAATCTTCAGGGAGAGATTACGAACAAAACCCGAGAGAATCGACCATATTTTTTCCCTTCCGTCAACTATGCATTAGGACGGGATATAGGCGAACGTTTTGGCATTTATGGTAAGCTTACCTATGGTATGCGAATGACGTCGGCCCGAGAGAACGCAACCCAGCTGTTTGTCGAGTTTGGAATGAAGCTGGGTCTTAATAATTAGCCATATGACCAGAGAAGAATTTGTTAAACAATGTGCGAAAATGGGGATAGGCATCTCCTTGTTCCCGGGTTTACTTGCTTCCTGCAGTGAGGAGGAAACACCCGTAGTGGCTTTTTCTGGAAAGGTGTTAATAATTGGTGCCGGCTCCGCAGGCTTAATGGCAGCTTACACGTTACAGAAATTTGGGATAGACTTTGAAATCCTCGAAGCCTCAGATCGCTATGGAGGCAGGGTGCGAATACTGGAAAACTTTGCAGACTTCCCAATCGATATAGGCGCCGAATGGCTTCACACATCTCCTTCCGTTTTTGGTGAGCTGATAGACGACGAATCGGCAACCGGTGAGATTGACATGATTCCCTATAAAGCAGATACGATGTATCGATGGAATGGTGATCAACTAAGACGGTTTAACATTGTGAGCACGTATTACGGAGAGTACAAGTTTAAGACTTCCACGTGGTTTCAGTTTTTCGATCAATTCATTGCACCCAAATTTTTGGATAAGATAAGGTTAAAAACACCCGTAGTGGGAATTGACGCATCAGGAGACCAGGTTGTCGTTGAGGACGACCAAAATAATACCCATGTTGCTGATCGGGTAATTGTGACGGTTCCCCTTACAATTCTCAAAAACAACTTCATAAACTTTAGGCCCTCATTCTCGCGCCCAAAACAGGCTGCAATTGATAAGTCAATAATGCCAGCCGGCATCAAAGTATTTATCAAGTTTAAGGAGAAGTTTTACCACGATATAGTACAGGTTTCTGTAGATGGCCTTCGGGACTCTGAACGCATCTATTACGATGCCGCTTTCAGAAAAGGAAGACAGGACCATGTGTTGGGCCTGTTTGCTGCAGGAGAAGGTGCCAGGGAACTGACCGACCTGGAGGACGATAATGTCATTATTGAAGCGGTGCTTGACGAGCTCGATCAAATATTTGACGGAAAGGCAAGACAACACTACATCAAACACGTTGTTCAGAACTGGTCGGCCGAGCCCTTCATTCAGGGATCGTATAGTTTTGGTGGTGAAAATTATGAAGATACCATCGACTTCCTTTTAGAGCCCATAAACGACAAGGTGTTTTTTGCAGGAGAGGCAATGAACAAGGATTATTGGGCAACGGTTCACGGAGCCGGCTTGTCGGGCATTGAAACGGCCAAAGAAGTGTTGAGACGTCCTTAGTTGCGAAAAAATATATTTGTAGTATAAATTCATTCACATGACTACATTGAATCGTGCTATTGTTGGCTTCTTGGTTATTTTCCTGTTCAGCTGTAACCCATACAGACAAGTTACCACATCAGACGATGTTTTTCTGAGTCATAAGATATGGAAGGAGAACTACGATAAGTACGTTTATCTGGTTGACGACGGGAACTCTGTGTATAGTCTTGACAGCGTCAAACTGATTCAGGATGCCAATTTGGACTCCGTAGTTTCTATAACCGGAACACTAAACGAATACGTAGATACGGCTGTAAACCCCAATAAGTGGAAGCAAAAGAAAGAAGATCGAAAAAAGGTTCTTTTAAAGCTTGAAGACGGCGCACTTGGTCAGAATAAACCAGGAGAAAAGGTAGAACTCAAAAAAGAGGGAATAAAAGAAGTCACCTATCACGCAAAGAAGAACACGGGAATAGTAGGCACTTTTTTCAAGGTGGTAGGAATCATCATCGGAATTTTCGTCTTACTCATTATCGTCATAATTGTTGCTGCCTTATCATCCGATAGCGGAGGAGGAGGGGGAAGTAACTCCAATTCAAATTCGGATCCACAGTGTTACATCGCCACCATGGCATATGGCACACCTGACGCGCCTGAAGTGCTAAAGTTGAGGGGCTTCCGTGATCGGGTATTACTCAAGAACCGGGCAGGGCAATCTTTTGTTAAGTGGTACTACAAAACGTCTCCCAAACTGGTAGAGCGTTATCGAAACAATCCACGTGTAAACCAGTTTGTTCGGTTTGTATTGGACCGACTGGTTGCTTTTATCAAGCCGTAGAAACCCATGGTGTTTCTTCATCGTTTGTTCTTTTTTAGCCTGTTGTTGGTTTCCATCAACGCAAACGGTCAGTCGAGTTTTACGGTTAAGTACTACGCCATGACCATTCATCCGTTTGGCGATGCTACAGCACACTTACAACCAAGAAAGTTGGACCCAAACGCCGTATTCGTGTTGAACTCTGGACTATTTGTCGGCTATGAAAAGTTCGTATATCAGGATTTGGTATCGGTAAAGTTCATTCAGGGAGCACTCAGCGATTGTTCTAAAGGCCTTGCTCTTGTAAGCCATTTAGGTGTGAGAGGCACGCTGTACCAAACCCCGTTGCACCGACTCTCTGTTGGTTTGGGGCCAACGTATATTGTTCGGGAGTCCTGGAAGCGATTTGGTAACCAATACGAGTCTTCCGGTTTTTTCAATGAGGCAAACTGGGATCGCTGGGGATTGGTGCAGTGGAAGTTTATTGCCTATGGCGTTGATGTGGAGTATGACTATTGCATCCGAAAGCGAGACAACTTATCCATCAGCATCACACCAGGCCTTCCTCTGGCAAACATCATTTCCATTGGATGGAAGCACTGGATCGGTAAGACGTATACCCGTCCGTTGGCACCCTATGTTCCAAAGTAGGTTGAAAAACATCAATAGTCTTTGATTTTTCATACTTTCGAAACACCAATTAATCAGATTATGAACAAACTAATTCTTCTTATTTCCTTTTCCATTCTTGTTTTTTGTGTTGGGTGTAAAGATGATAACGATCCGGTGGTTGTCGACGTTTGGAACATCAATCTCGACCCACGATTTGAGGCAACAATAGACGGTCAATCAGTACGTTTTACCTCGGACCAGCACCTTGTGGGAGTAGGGATAAGCAGCTCAATAGGTGTTTCTACCCCAAGCACATTCGAGTACGAATCAAATTTCTCAAGTATTCGGGGTGAAAGAGCCGTAGCCATAAACAAAGGAACTCTAAACTTACCCTTGGGCGGCTTCCCTGATAAGGGAGAATTCCTGTCGTTCTTCCAAAAAGGAAGTGTTCCGTTTTCCAAGGATGCTGAGGATGGGATTGAGATTTGGTTCAACGATGGCAAAGGAACCAGTTGGAGTACCTCCAAGGGTACCGGAGACCAAACGGGTAGTACGTTCAACTTCGAAGTGATTTCTGACTTTTCCGGTTTTGATGTTTGGACGGTAAAGTATAGAGCCTCTTTTACGTGTACGTTATACGACGACGATGGTAACTCGGTGGAGTTGACGAATGGAAAGAGTATGGCTTTTTTCAGCGATGAATAAGCCTTGTTCTAATGGAACTGTAATAAGAAGGTTCCTGATCGGACGAAGTCTTCACCTGCTTCACCCTTGTAGTGTATCATAAACATGTACACACCTGGCAAACAGGGTCTCCCCATATATTCACCATCCCAGGAGGCAGAAATACTCCTGGTTCGATAAACACGCTCTCCCCATCGGTTGAAAATGTCCAGCCGGTATCCCGGGAGGTTGCACCATGGCGACAAGCCAAAAACATCGTTTAAACCATCACCATTTGGTGAAAACGCATTGGGAATGTAATCCAGACAGGGACAGTTTATGATACGAACCGCATAGTGCTCCGTTGTAGTGTCTGCGGAAGAGACAATCGTTACGGTATAAAACCCAGAGTCGCGAGCCACAAATGAAGAATCTGTTGAACCATCTTGCCAGGCATATGAGGTACCTCTTTTTCTTGGATGTAGGGTAATCATCTGAGTTTTGCACATGGTTGTGTCGATGGTAGAAACAGGTGGTTGTGTTGAAATGGGGTTTATTCTAAGCTTAAACTGCCCATAGTCATCCGAATTTTGTTCGCTTGTATGTCGTATACCCAGAGGAAACCCCTTTCCTGTGAATCGATAGGTGTAGATATGATCGGCCTGATAACCACCGTCTGAGGTTGGATGAAACCAGGTGTTCCCATTGTCAAGCGACAACTCGATCCGGTCTCGTCTGTATGGCAATGTACGTTGACTGCAAAGACTGCTGGTAGGTAATGAATAAATGAACTCCATGTCCATTCCCACATCACCGGTACGATGCCCTTCTACCGAAGGAAACAAAGGCGTTGCTTCCTTCTGACCACAAGGGTCGGACCAATACTGCGGAACCCAGATACTGTAGGTACCTTCAATTTGAACAGAGTATTCTTTATCTTCTTCCATAACCTCCAGGCCAAACACCTCGTGCGCCATGTTGTCGTTGGGGTGATAGGTATCGAAGTAGAACACCTCCTGGCCAAGTGCGGGGCTCAGGGCGAGAAGGCAAAGGAAGGCAAATGCAAATCGGTTCATCAGTTGTGGCTACAACAAATATACACGGTTTCGCCAACCTTAATCGCGAATAAGTGTAACGGTGCCGCTGTGTTTGATGAATTCATCCGGATGTTTATGGTCGGCATACTTCAATACATAGAAGTACGTCCCGGCAGGGCAGATGGCACCGGTGTTGTTAATTTTACCGTTCCAGTAGATCAAGTTCTCAACCTCATGCATGGATGCGCTCGAATATACAACCTCACCCCAGCGGTTAAAGATAGAAAGCTCATGAGCCGACTCTCCTCTGAGGACGATGGCAAACAGGTCGTTCACTCCATCGCCATTGCCGGGTGTAAAAACATTGTACGTTTCGAGCACCAATTGGTAGTCAATTTCTATAGGCTCGCAGTAAACATCCTTACATCCGTTGGGTGTGGTGGCGGTTAAACAGACTTCAAACGTACCGGTTCCGTTTACAAAACTATGGCTGGGATGTGTCTCCGTTGAGAAGTTGTCTGCTCCTGAAGCCTCATCTCCAAAGTTCCAGGAATAACCGGCGTTTGCAGGAGTTGAGTGGTTAGTAAACTTAAAGTTTGGAGATTTACTTGAAGCGTCTATACTAAATTGGGCATCAACCTCAACAACCGTGATTCTCTTCTCTATTTCAGATATACATTGTGGCACCACACTATGCCCCTTAAACATTGGCTCAATAAACATACTGTAAGTTCCGGCGGTTGGAAAGTTAACCTCCACCTGATGGCCTTCCGGGTGTGGCCGTATAGCTCCGTCTGGCAGTTTCCAGATTTCCCGTTCAAATACGGATTGACTTAAGCTGGTAAACTGTACAAGATCTCCCACACAAACAGTGTCCGGGCCATCAATGCCAGGGTGGGCACTTGGCAGGATGGTTACTGTGATGGGCGTTGCTGAAAGTTCAGGGTAGATGGTATGGCAGTAATAGGTCTGTTTGGTTAGGTCGCTGTAAAAGGAGTCTACTCCGATTAGATGGAGGTCGTATTGTCCTGGGGAATTGTAGGTGTATGTAAACGCACTGGAGTCCGTTGTTTCAACCGTGATGTTTCCCGTATCGCCCAGTTCCCAAATAAAATGGGAGGACCCTTCTGACGTATTGCTGAGTTCGATGGTCAAAGGCGCACAGCCTAAGGTATCATCTACTTCAAATTTTGGAATAGACTTAAGTACGCGCAGGTTGTACTCAATGGTGTCGGTGCAGCCATAGCGAGATCGTATCATGTGCCGAACGGTGAGGTTCTTGTCACGCCCGTCGAATGCCTTGATGGGGTTTTTTTCCCAGGTGCCGAAGTAGCCGGTACCAAAATCCCAGGCATACGAACTGATTTTATCTTCCGGGTCGGGATACACCAACTTCGATGAGTCTTTAAACTCCATTAACCCTTCGCAGTAGAACAGTTTGGAAGCCCGGGTTGCTCCGGCGACAACCTGTTGAATTATAAAGGTGTCTTTTACCTCATAGGTGCACTCTTTGGAAGTGGTTACCCGAATGATTGATTCATGTTCCCCCAGTCCAAACTTCCCACAAAGAGAGAACTCCCCTGGCTGGGTTGAGTCAGTTTCATCTACCAGTATTTTAAAACTTCCGTATTTGTTGTCGGGTCTCCAAACCTCACCGTTGTTAACGTCAATGAGTTGAACAGAAACACAGGCGGTTTTCTCTACACACAACCCATTGTATCGCGTAAAAACTTTAAAGCCGTAGACATATTCTTCAGAGTACTCGGTGTAACAACCATTTTTGTTCAAGAGCTTTACATCAATGGTACCTCTACCGCCAGTTTCTGAATATTTATGTTTAAACGATTTTCGAACGGTGTTTGAGGTAAAATCAACGGTGTCGCGACCGCCATCACCCCATGAGATCCAGATTTGGTCGCCTGGTTCGAAGCTCCCATCTTTTAGCCGAACAGTGGCTGTAAATGGGCCACAGCCTTCGTTGAATTCGAAAGAGACCGAGTCTTTTTTACTTTCAATTATGTCAACAAACTTTGGTACGCGAATGGTATCGTAATGGGTATAGGGAGATTCGTGAATTTTAATGGAGTCATCTCCGTAGTCTTCCGCCCACAGGGGTCCTCCATACTTATATACCAATATCACATCTCGAATACCAACATATTCAGGCCCGATAATAGTTCTAAAGGCTTTCCAGTTTTTACCCGTGTCGAGTGAGTAAGCAATGGGATCGCCTTCACGGCGTTCGTCGCCCAGGAAGAGATCACTTTGGCACAGCTTAATAGGCTCATTAATATTGGAACCACCAGGCCCGCAATTACCGCAACGGTTTGTGCTGACAAGACCGGCTATCTCACCCGAACAACCGGTTACCGTGTCGCGAATGGTGTATACAAACGGGTAGGTGCCCGGGTTGGTATATTGGTGTTTGGCAAACCAACCAATGGTGGTATTACAGTTTTTGTATTTGTTGATTTTCCGTGCCCGGTCAATGGTACAGTTTTCGCCATCGGGGTCTGTTAAGGACCACTTAAAAACCGTGTTTTTGGGATTTATGCCCAGGCTTCGATCAATGAAGAAAATTTTTCTGTTGGTTCTACATTGAAACTGATTGAAAATGGATATTTCGACCTTGGGTCCATGGATGACTAATTTCCTTTTCAGGAAAGTGCTACAGTTGTCGCGCTCAACCAGGCACGTTAGTTCATATACTCCTGGGTCCAGCTCAGCATCTAAAAAGTTCAGCATACGCGAACTACTATTACCAAGATACTCCCCGTTGAGTCGCCAGGTAACCTGGTCGGAAGACGAAGAGTTTATACTCATTGTGACAAACTGGTCACCATAACAGGGAGTTGAATCGGACAGGGTAATGCGTTTTACTTCCTTGGATAGGTCGATGTCTATACTCGTGGAGGTTTCGTCATCACAGCCCGCATCCGATGTTCCGTATAGGTCGACTTTCACAGATTTGGTTGACTTGTATTCGAGGCAAAGCGGGTCATTGTTAAAGTGTTCTTTGGTATAGGTCTGGCCATCTACCGTCCATTTAAAGTCAATGTTCTCTCCGGCTGAAAAACTTGAGTGGTTGGTGAGGCACAGTCGTGCAGTTTCGCAGTCGGGGTAGGTAAGCTTGTAACGAACCTGAGCCTTAACGCCGGGTAAAATAGTAACCGTTCGGGTCGCCGACGATTTGCATCCTTGATTGTCGACAACTTCCATCTTGATCTCGTAGTTATCACGTGTTGGAAAAGAATGGCAAATGGTATTGGTGGCTCCGGGGTTGTTATCGATTGTTAACTGACCGTCGCCCCAGGTTATGTTTCGCGTCACAATGGTTTGGCCAGGCGAAGCCAGTGAGGAATTGTCAACAATACACACGTTGCTGGTGTATTGACAGGTGTCGGAAGTTGGAGAAATACTAAGCTTTGGTTCGGGTAGGCCAAGTACTTCAACTTTCAGACTTTCTTTCGCGGTACCTCCACCTGACAGGCCAACGGTTACGCTAACCGTATACGTTCCTTTGGCTTTGTACAAATGCCCGGGAGACGCATGGTTGGAGGTATAACCGTCACCAAAATCCCATGTATGGGAAGTAACTGATTTACCAGATGGAGGGGTGTAATTAAAAAAGGCCAGGTCACCCAAACAGATTGCACCATTACCTTGCAGGGTAATTTGGGCGGAAGCCAGAAACGAAGTAAAAATGAGCCACAGAAACGCAAAAAGTTTATTCATAGCAAGGGTCTTAGTGGTAAGGTACTCATTTAGACCCCTAATCCACAAAAGGTTCCATGATCTTTATGTCATTTCGCGTTTTTGACGATATCGTGAATATGGCGTGAAGTGTTCAAGACATTAGAATAAAAATTTGCTCCCAAGTGTAAAAACCTGATCGACCTCAGAAACGGAGTAGGTTCCTACCAGCATCATAAAATCCAGGATTTTTATAAAACCGCCACCGCCATAAGAAGTATACCAGTAGTTCACATCATTGCCCTGAAGAGAGTTAGCCGCATCAAAGTGAGCCAGGATGCCTACGTCAAATGGAATGATCTTATTTGGCACCTTAAACAGGCTAAAACGAAGGTCGAAATTATTGTAGAACTGCGACTGACCAGAAAAGCGATTTCGTGGAATACCACGGAAGTTCTCAAAACCATTGAGAAAGTTGGCCTGGAAGAACGTGTAGTCGCCAAGGTTGGAAACGAAACCAGTTCGGAAACCCAACGTGGTTTGTTTGGGTGTTATATGAATGGGAAAGAACAAGCGCAGCTCTGTTTTTAGCTGGACATAATTAACGTTACTATACGTGATGCTTTTTTCCCAGAAAGCACCTCCGGAAATTTGAATACCGTGATGCGGGTTGAGCTTATTGTCAAGGTCGGTTAACTGATAACGGACAAGGGCTCCAACAAACTCCTGCGATCTGGTTTCATGGGCCTGAACAAAGCGGGTACTTGTTGAGTCAAAGTTGACATGCTGAAATTTGAGACCCAAATCAAATTGTTGAGCAAGACTTTTAGAGTGAAGGCGTAACCGGGGTTCTACCAGGTAATTATTCATTCGTATAACATCACCAAGCGCATTTTTTTCGGTATTGTTAGAGCCGAAGTAGCGATAAACAAGAGGCGTGTTGGCTACTAGTTTACCTGCGAGATTCCATGAACCAATCGCATCGGTGAAATCGAATTTGTAAACCAGGTTATACCCCTGCGACAGAAAGCCATAATTGGCAGTGACCTTGTGTTGTTGGGCATAAGGCTCTTTCTTGAAACCTTGTTTGGTGTACGTAAAGGCTGGGCCGATAAAGAAACCGTCGTTTGCATTGTAGCCCATAGAAAGACCCGGTGCCAGGATATTATACTCGAACTGCTTTCGATCGTAATCAAAGGCATTTTCCACTTTTCGAATATCAACAGTAGCTTCTGTACCAGGCTCAATGGTGTTATGTCCTTCCGTTTCGTAGATGCGTGTCATTTTCTTTGAGCCACGTACCTTTGAGTCGTCGGTTATGTAGTCTTTGTTAGCACCCGCAACAATTCGCACCAGAATACTTTTGTTTACTTCTCCTTTGACCTTGTACTCATCATTGCCTTCTAGTCCGTAGAGTACAATTTCTTTGGTTTGGTCGCTGTAAAACACACGATGATAATACCGTTTCTTTTTGTGCTTTTTGCCCTTCTTACGAGGATATACACTTACCTCTACTGCACCATCTTCAAATCGATCAATTTCAAAATAATCATCGTTAAACGTTCCCACAACATCTACCGATTTCGCCAATACTTCATAGTATCGCTCTGCTGTTTCCACCAGCTTTTCGCGACGGGTTTTTAATCGAGCAATAAGTTCTTCTCCGTTGATGGAGTATGCTTCCTCGGGGAACAATTTAATTGCCTGCTCAATCACCTCATCGGTCAACTTTTCCTGAATAAATTGAGCCTGCTCTCTCCAGTCTTTTAGAGAGGCCTCAGTGAGGAAGGAGCGGTCGAAGTGACGTCCCTGGCGGTTTACCCCTTCTATGTCTTTAATTTCATCCTCAAAGGGCTGGACGTACCACAGCAACCAGCGCCATTTGGCCATGTTCATAACAAGGCCATTCGATTTGAAAAACGCCTGATCCCGATCACGTGGAATTGGACGATATACAACCTCATCCTTCTCCTTGTACTTACCCCAACGCCATTGGTCGTCATGACGGTCAAAATCACCAATGAACATATCGAACAAACGGGCGCGAACCACATACTTTTTGTCAACCACATGATCATATTGGCTGTGTATGTTTTCTACCGCTTCGGGATATCCCATTACGTTTTTAGAGTTTCCGAAGTTGTCGTCTTTTGAAACGTTTCCGTTCGGGCGTTCTTCAAAGAGACAGAACATACCGCCAAACTCTTCCATATAGTCACCCAACGTTGAGTCGTTTGGCAGATAAACAAGCCGGGGTATGGAGTGGTAAACATCTGCGGCTTTTGCCAACGGCGGAATTACGATGGAAGCATAGGGGTGTGAAGCGGCGATGCCATCGTAGGCAATATCCTGGGAAATGGTGCCACGTAGCTGCTTTTCAACAAAGTACATGGGGTTTTTCTTAATACCTCTGAGCGTATACTGTTTCCCGTCTCCTCCTTTCATACGAAGCGATAGCGTTTGTTTTCCGCCACCCTTCTTAATGGGAGTAAGTCCTCCTTTTTCGTTGTGAATGTCGAGGTACGGCACCCTGATTGGAGTTGTCCACAGGTCGCGGTTCAGACTTCCAAAAATCAGCCGTTTTAATGCTCCCGCACCTTTAATGGAATCGGGAATTACGGTGGCGTACATGCCTGCATACGATTTTTCTTTATGCGGCATGGCATTGTTAGCCGTGACCGGTTTTTTGGTATACAAATGCCTCCGGTAGGCCAACTGTTCTAGCTTTGATCCGTCGTCAAAGACATAGTACTCCAACCAAATCTCGCCATTCTCGTAGTACCCAAGGCGTGAGTAACCTCTTTTCCTGGCACCAAAATCAATATTTCGGTCGTATTTGATATTTGTTACCTTGCTACCACTGCCGCTTATAATATGGTGGATAGCTTCTTGGTTGGTATACTGAAGATTGTGCTCGTGCCCTGCTGCATAGACTACATTATCGTATTCATTCATGGCACGTTCCAGCTTTCTCTTCATATCCTGATAAACCGGATGGGTAATGTCTTGACGAAGCCCGATGAACTTTCGGTAATACGGGTAAATACTACCAATACCCGGTAAGGGCACAAAGGTCTTTTTCTTTTTGGCGGTAATTGGAAATAAGTGGTCTTTGGGTTTAAAGTGTCCTCCATGCTCGCCATTACTGTAAAGTGGGTGGTGGCCCACTACAATTACATTTTGATCTCTGTACTTTTTGAGCAAATGTTCAAATTGAAACATGAGCTCCTCAGTGGTTCGAACCTCGCAACCGTCTTTTTCACCACTTGAGCGTTCGTGGTGATGTAACCACCACTGGGTATCCAAGATAATAAGAATAACACCTGGCGCAAGTTCAACAACATCAGGCCCCGGACAACCGTGACTGGGTCGAAACACATTCCCTTTGTCAAGGTATTTTTGAACATATTTTTCTTGTCGCTGGACATGTTTCAGCCCGTTTACGCCGGCCGACTGCCAGTCGTGATTACCCGGAACAAAAACAATTTCCCCGTCGAAGTCTTTTACTGCATCCAGTTGAACATTGAGTCTTAGTTCGTCTTGTTCTCGCCATTTACTATGTTTCTTATGCATACCCTTTGGGTAGAGGTTGTCTCCCAGAAACACAACACCAGCCTCGTCTTTGTCGGATGAGTCGAGTTTGGTTTTTAGACTTCCAAGAACGGGTGCCGATAAGGCTGTGTCATCACCTACATCACCCAGTAAATAAAGACTGTAAATCAATTGGTTGTCTGAAGTAGTGGCCGAATCCTTCCAGGCTTGTTGCTCCTTGTGGTAATATAGCTTAGAACTGGAGCAGGAAGCCAGAAAAAGAAGAGCAATGATGGATACTACAACCGTTCTCATATCAATAATTCAATTTCATTAAACTGGGCTTGCCGGTATTCCGTTCGTTCGAAATGTATAAATCGCCGTTGCGAGAAAAAGTAATTCCTTCAGGTTGGTGAAAAATGTAACTACTCAAGGAGTGGACATCCAGTATGTCGCCCGTTTTTGAGACGATTGCCAGGGTTTTGGCAAACGAACTTAACAAATAGATATTGCCATTGGGGTGGACCGCGATACCCGAACTCTTGAAATTCTTATGTATGTCTTTCTTCTTAAGTCGGTATACTTCATTTTTCTTGTACTTTTTCTTGTGAATCAAAAAGCTGTACACCAGGATATTGTCTTCATCTTTCTTTTTGCAGGATTCTTTACAGGCAACCAACAGGCGATCGTGTTTAATGTCTAAACAAAGCCCTTCGAAGTCGGAATCTTTGCAACCATCAAACTCTACCTTTTTCTCAACGCCATTTTTTCCAATGATCAGAATGGTTCCGTTGCTCTGCAACACGTAGTATTTGTTTTGGTAGTGAGCAATGCCTTCATAATCTCCTTTTCGGTGAAATGGAATTTCGGAAACGATGGAGTTTGAAGTTGGGTTTAAATGGTAGATCGTGCCTTTTTCGTCTTGAACGCAGGCAATGGTCGAATCATTGATTAAATGCAGACCTGATATCTCATTAAGCTCTTCGTCCAAATGAATTACCGAGGTTGGATCACTGAAATTATAATGTCCGGCATGGTTCAGGCAACCCGACAAGCCAAATAACAAGGCGGTGTAAACACAAATGTTTCTAAATCTTTTCATCTACTTTATATAGTCGAACTTTCTGATCTTTTCCTTTAAGACGTAGGCAGGGTTGTCTTTGACGTGTATATACAGGTTTTCAGGAATCAGAACCTGCGCACCCAGTTCGTTGCACTTGCCTTGAATTCGCGATGCGGTATTGAGCGTGTCACCGTGAAACGACAGTTCGCGTTTGATGGCTCCTACTTCTGTTACCACAACCGGGCCAGAGTTTAAACCCGCTTTAAAATAAGGAACAATTCCATACTTCTTCAGGTAGTACTCCGACCGACTTTTTAGCAGTCTTTTGTAAGCAAAGAAAGCCGCGAGAAAGTTGTGACTTTTGGTTCCTTTTTCCAACGACCAACTGATCACCGCCTCGTCGCCCACGTATTGATAAATTTCAGCACAGTATTCATCTACAATGGCAAAATCCTGAAAGCAGTCTTGTAAGAAACTGCTATATCGGAGGTGGCCAAGCCTTTCTGCAATACCGGTAGAATCCCGCAGATCGACAAACATAAAAATCCGTTGAACCTCGCGGGGCGTATAGAACCGTGCGGTTATGAGCCTACCAAGATTACCCGGACCCAGTTTTCGATCGATTTCAATAAACAAACGGGAACCAAAACTGAGAATTATAAGGATAATGGTGATGGGAAGTATTTGTTCCAGCTCAAAAGCAAGTACCCGGTTCAATGATAAATGATCTACCATAAACCGAAATACATCGAGCATAATGAACATAACCAGTGCAATGAAAATAGCATGGCCCAAAAGCCCTACGCTCAGCACAAACCTCAGAGATCGTTTGAATAGAATCTGGTTTAAAACAAAGACGTCAAAAAGGCTAAACAAGGTGGCCAGCAGAAGGGATACGAAAAGGGCGGAAAAAAGACCCAGTTGAAACTGTTGTAACACACTAAGGTCGGTAAGGTGGTTCAAAAAACTCGGATGGCTGAGTTCAATCTGAAACCGGAAAAAGATGAACAACCCCACCATGATGAAGTTTACCAGAAAATAGATCTGAAATTCTCTTCGAAATAGCCTCCACTTCATGTACGACAAATAGAATATTGTTCAATATAGGAAATCCCAATAAAGAACACTACTGCATCTTAATTGTTTTAAAGCCCATGATTAGAATGGATTTGAGATTACCTACACTTAAATCTTATTAACTTTACACAAGAATATGGAGACGAACGACTCATTTGATATCTTAGACGAAAGCCTGGTATTTGCCAAAAGCGTCTACGATAACTACTCGGAGAAACCCCTTTATTATCACAATTGGAGCCATACCACTATGGCTTTAAATGCCTCAAAAGAAATAATGGCGAACGAGGAGGGGGTAAGCGAACAGGACAAAAAAAACGTTCAACTGGCCGTGGTTTTTCACGACGTGGGCTTCACTGGCGGCCATGAAAACCATGAACAACGCAGTGCTCAGGTTGCCCGTACATTTTTGTCGGAACGCAACTATGCAGAGGAGGATATTCAGCAGATTGAATCTCTGATTATGGCAACTCAAATGGGCTATACACCATCTAACCTGCTCGAACGAATCATACAGGATTCAGACCTTGTTCATCTGGGTAATGTAGACTACATGACATCAACCTACAGAGGGTTGCTGGATGAAATAAATGCGACTCGGGAGGAGCCCTACACGAGAAAGCAGTGGGCGGAAATGAGCATCAACTTTTTGGAAAATCATCGGTATCATACGGCATACGCACAAGAAGCATTTGGTGAGGGTAAAAAACAAAACCTGGCAAACATCAAGAAGGAATTAGCAAAAACCACGAAAAAGAAGAAGCCGAAGAAAAAGACGGTTAAAACAAAAGACGCGGGGAAACCAGAGCGTGGGGTGGAAACTATGTTTCGAGTGGCACTCAGAAACCATGTAAATCTGAGCCGTATAGCAGACAATAAGGCCAATACCCTCATTAGCGTCAACGGTATTATTATCTCCATCGTTATTTCTGCTTTGTTTCCAAAGATGGATAGCAATCCATTCCTTATTTACCCGGGTGTTTCGCTCATATCGTTTAGCATCCTCACCATCATTATGGCCATCTTGTCTACCATTCCAAAAACAACACATGGCATTGTAACAAGAGATGAAGTAAACCAGAAAAAGGGCAACCTAATTTTCTTTGGGAACTTTCATAAAATGAGCCTTGAAGAATTCGAGTGGTCCATAGGAGAGCTTATGCAAGACAAGGATTATTTATACAACAGCCTCACCCGCGATCTATACTATCTTGGTAAGGTACTTAACAGGAAGTACACGTTGTTGCGCTACAGTTACTATTTATTCGTAACGGGGCTACTGGTTGCTATCACGTTTTTCTTTCTCAGCATGCGAAGCATTGGATTATGACACGTAGCCTCGTTTTATTCATCATATTGATACCACTGGCGGGCTTAGCACAACAGCCGCAGGACAAGGTATATCAAGTGAATCATTCGTGGGAAGTACCGCTTACACTAGGTGGTTTCGGTTTGGTGTATTTGGGGTATGACCGACTTCGGTCGCATTCCGAATTGGGTGTTGACCGGGTGAACAATCTCGATAAAGACAAGATCAACTCATTTGATCGAGCCGTTTTTAAACATGGTGCCGATGGCTATGAGGCAGCGCAAAGGAATTCGGATATTTGGGTTAACAGCTTATCGGCAGCGCCTTTATTGCTGTTACTCGACAAGCCCATTCGAAAGGAGTGGGCCAATTTTCTGACACTTTATCTGGAGTCGCACCTGTTGGGTTCCGTGGTGTATGAGTTGTCGGCGTTTAGCATAACGCGACCGCGCCCGTTAACCTACAATCCAGATGTACCGATGTCAGAGCGATCGGGTTTCAACACTGGTAATTCCTTTTTTAGTGGGCACACCAGTACCGCTGCGGCTTCAAGCTTTTTTATGGCAAAAGTGATTTCGGATGTTCATCGGTTGGACGTAAAACAACAAGTAGCCATATATACATTGGCCTCTATACCTTCAGGCCTGGTAGGGTACTATAGAATAAAAGCGGGAAAGCATTTCCGGTCCGACGTTATTGTCGGTTTTTTAGTCGGAGCCTTTTCGGGTATACTAATGCCGGAGTTACATCGTTTACAATCAACGGAACTCAGCGTTGCTCCCATTTTCACTCCGGCCACAAAGGGCTTGGGACTGACGTATCGGTTTTAGTACATGGAGAGTAGAGTACGACGTGTCACATTAACTATTTTTATGTGTTGGCTGAGTTTAGTATCTCTTGGCCAATCGAGACTCGATAGCCTAATTAAGGAAGGTATTTGCTGTGAAAGTGGTTTTGTTATACCAAACATTGACGGTATGCCCTTGCCCAAGGGTGTTGTTATAACCACCGAACAAGCACGCAATTTTTCATTGAACAGTAGCTTTGAGCAGGGCGATTCTTCGAATTCCGACAGGGTTTCAAGCCTCACCAGTGCTCGAATCAAATTGAACATTCCACTTATCAATAATGATCGTTTTAAGCTGATAACGGGCCTGAAATATTATCAGGATGAATACAGGTTTAAGCAGCCTGAAGAGTTATCAAATTTCTACCACATGGGGCTGGAGGATAAACATATAAAAACCATTGGTATGTCGTTCTATGGCCTTAAAACAACCTTGGGCCAACACTACTGGGCCGCCAGGCTATCGGTTAAACTAAATGGAGACTTTGTTGCCCAGACGTTGAACTCACATATGAAAAGTGGGCTAACCCTTATGTATGGGAAGAAGTCGAATCGATTCAAAACCTGGGGGATGGGGTTGAGTTATAGCAACTCGTTTGGTGTTTCAAGCGTCTATCCGGTTTGGTTTCACAAGGAACGATATACCAACAAGTTTGCGATTGACCTGTTGCTGCCGGTTTATGCAAAACTGTATTACCTGCCTTCCAATAAGAAAAACGTCTTGTACCTCGAAAATAGGTTAGAGGGTGACAACTATAACCTCAATTTTGAAGCATATCCAGGAACACCTTTGTACCTGGAAAAAGCGAATGTGTACTCCCGGCTGGTCTACGAACGTGAGATTCACGACTTTTTGTGGTTTTCGATGAGTGCAGGGTATCAGTTTAATGTGCGCTACAACCTATCGAGCTCAGACCTTTTCTTTGACCGAACACCAAACCCGAACAATCGAACGGCACTTCTTATTGAATCGAACGTTAAGCCGGTACCAGTAGTTCGTCTTGGATTGTTTCTGGTGCCGCCACGCAAGTGGTTGGAAGAGCGTATGTAGTTAGGAGTCAAGAAATTGGTGCAAGCGACCAATACAGCCTTTCCAACCCTCAATATGTAATTGCATTTCGTGTTCGTTGAGAAATACGGCATGAGTAAGCGTGATTTTGGAACCGGTGTCGAGGTCTTCAAATCGTACATCAACCTGGGTAGTTCTACCCTGAAGCACTTCGGTTAGCCAGGTATAAGAAAGTTCTTCCGATTGCTTAACCAGTAAGAACTCTCCGGTGATGGAAGAAGCGTCATAGCCCGGGTACTGGACATCAAGTTGGTAGCGTCCACCCAATTGCAGGTCAACCTGCGCCTCCAGAACGGTTACACCCTCTCCGGCCATAAACCACTTTTTTAGACTTTCGGGCTTGGTCCACGCTTTAAAAACTTTGTCACTGGAAGCACGGAATGTCTCCTCCAATACAATTACCCGCTCAGCTTTTCCTTTTTGTGTTAGTATCATCAATCAGCTATTTAAATGTAAATGGTAAACTATCCTGAACATCTTCATAGATCGCAAACAGGTCGAGAAGTGAATGCGCTCCAACATTAACAATTCCATAGCGGTAACTTCCAATGGCGCGCATTTCTCCCGATAGCCGCGTGCCCGTTTTGCCATATATTTTGATGTTGGATTCATGGTACTTATTGTTAAATGATTCTATCTCGTCAGTGCGGGGAACCGATGTAAGTTGTTTGCCTTCAAAGGTTCGAAGAACGAAACTAGCCGTGTGCGAAAATGTGCCGTTACCGTAACTAAAGCGCGGTTTGTTACCTAAAGAAAGATCCAATAGAATCTGATACGTGTTTAAGCCATCCACGTTTTCGTATAGATCCCCGAACTGGTATGACAGCCTCGGATTAATTTCAATGATGTGGATATGGTTGGTGGCAGCGTTGTAAAACAACTCAACATTGAATTGCGCATGTTGGAAATCCATTCCTTCAATCAACCTTCGTACAATGGAAAACATGCGTTTCTGAACCTCCGAAGGTAGTTTAGAGGGATATTCAAAACGCTCAAATATGTTGGTGCCAGGAAACATGATGGAATCTACAATTCCACAAGGCACCACTTCTTTGTCAAACACAAAACCATCAACGGTTACCTGAATGCCTTCAATCAATTCTTCACCTACAAAAAAGTTGGCATTGTGTTCAAGATCAGAATAGCGGCTTAGCAGTTGGTTAAATGGTTTGGTTAATACATTAAAACCGAGTTGTTCGTACCATTTGAATCCCAAATGATTTTGAAGTTCGGCTCGATTCTCAACCTTTTTGGCAAAGAGCGAAAAGCTACCTTTTACTGGTTTCACAAAGAAGGGAAAACGAAGAGAAGGGGAGTAACCCACTATTTTTCTTGGAATCAGATCACAGTTTACAGATGCTTCTGAACAATGTTGTTGCTGAGCCAGTCGGCTGTAATACTTGTGTTGGGCGCCTATAATTTTGGCTGGATCGGAATGAGGCAGCCCCAATTTTTTAGCAACTATGGCGGCTACAATGGCGCCAATATATTCGTCGGTAGACAGAACGGCGTCTACCTTGAGGGATCGAGCTACTCGTAAACACCTGGAAATGAACCGATGGACATTGAAGAAAGGGAGCTGTAAAAAACCGGGAAATTGAAACAGGTTTGGGCCGGCATAAAAAAATTGATAGGCACCACGATATTTCTCTTTGGCAAACTCCGTTTTATCCCAATCATTTGGAAAAAGAACCAGTACCTTTTTCATTCGTCACCTTTAAACCCTTGACGATCGAAGATACGGTTTTTGGACATGGCTTAATAAAACGCCGAAACCCTGTCAAGTAGTTTAATTGTTTTGGGGTCTATTTGAAGATGCATCCAGTCGCCCACTTCAACCAGGTTTCCGGAAATCGTACATGGCTTACCAATGTAATCCAGCACCTGTTGGTTAATCGGCTCTCCGTTGCGGTCCGTGAGAAGATAATAAGTTTCCGTCCCTTTTTCATTGGATACCAGAACGGGAGGAATCCCACCTGAAATACAACGTACAGCACAACTTCGATGAATCTTGCCTCTTCCTGGTTTCATTACACCGAAGAAGCATTTGGGGTCAACAATCTCACCGGAAAACGTAACTTCTCCAATGTCTCTCGAACCCTGGAATTCATCGGAATAACGCACAACCTCGTAGGTCTCCTCCCAGTTGGTCTCCAACTGAAACAGCGTTTTGCCATTGTAATAAATGAGTGTGCCTTCAAGTTTGAGTATTGCGCCATCTTTTATCTTTCCGTTGGCCATTTTACTTGAACCAACAAATGCACCAAATTTTCCAAATCCAAGCAGCAATACATCTTTGGCAATACCTTCTCCCGTTTCAACCCGAAGCACGGGGTATGGATAATAATCAAGAACACCTGTGATCTGAGTTTTCTTTCCTAGCTCAAAGGTGCTATTCTTAAACTTGTTTTGTCCAATGGAGAAACAGGCTGCAGCAACAGCCACAATGACTCCAAGCCCAATAACCCACGGCTTTAAGAAATTCCCGACGCTTTTGGGTTGATCGTCTGAGTACCCAACGTAAAAGTCTTCTTTACTCATGTGCACAGTTTAATGGTTCTACAAAGGTTCCAGCGTCGTGCGCCTTTACCATGATATAAATATCGTTGCCTTTAAGCTTTAGGGAGTAGGTTTCCACTTTTTCTGTAAACGGCGGAGGTGATTGTCCATCTTCCGGTCGGTATTGGTAGCCGTGCCACGGGCAGGTAATGCAACCATCAATGATTTTGCCTTCGCTTAATGGCCCTCCCTGGTGTCGGCACACATTGTTTACCGCTGATATCTTTCCATTGTATTTAAACACCGCAATGCGCTCACCTTGATAGGTAAATAATTTGGCCCGGTCGTTCTCAATTTCATCAACACGACAAACATATGCCCAGCCTTCTTCTGCTTCCACCGGGTGGGAGTCTTTTTGGTTTTCGATCCTGGCGGTGGTCAGGTGAAGCCAGGCCAAAGCGACGAATCCTATCATCAGTAGGATAAGAGGTAATGCCGAAAGTTCTTGTTGAAATGCGCCAAGAAAGACGTGGCCAATGAGCATAAAATAAGCCAGGTAAACAAAGGTGTGAAGTGTTTTCCAGGTTTTGGCCCCAAGGTTTGCTAACCAAAAGTCGTGGCTGGTGGCTGCCATAAGAAAGAGGACTATCAAAGACAAAAAACCTAAAACCTGAAATGGAAAGTTCGTCAAGGATGCATAATCCAGATTCGATATAAAGATGGATACAAAAGGGTTGTAATTACCAAGTGCATGGAACTGAATAATGGAAAATACACCATGTACCAAAGCTGCAAAGAACATGGAAACGCCTAAGTGGCGCCTGTTGTATAAAAGCGGAAGAAAACGCTTGTCGAGCCTTGTGAGCGGGCCTATTGCCAGAACAATGTGCAACATAATTAACGCCATTGACCCAAAGGCACGAATAATTAGGGTTTCAAGCGAGGTGTTTGGGTTTAACAGAATGGTGAGCGAGGCAAAAAGTACAAGGTACAGGGCCATAAGCAACCATACGATGCGGTCGTACTTCTTCTTTTGCTTGTTCCAACTTACCAATGAATATCCAAGTCCCATATCAAAAATTCAGCTGTGTGATAGTTCGTTGTTTAAGATTGTCTTTAACGACAATTCCGGCCAGGTCGGGCCCTGTTTTAAACCGGCAAACAGGAAAGGATTCAATCTGCCCGATAACCGTGTCGGTAGTGCTATAAACAACTGACGACGCGGCTTTTAAAGGCTGCTTGATTACGAGCTCGGCATAGTAGTCGCCATGAATCGTTTTTAGCCGGAGTTCCAGAAAATCGTTTTCGGCATACTTGAGCAACTCACCCCGGTTTACAATGTTCTGAAGTTCGTCATTGCCGTTCTGCGGTGATGGTGCCGGTCGCATGATAACTGAAAGCACCATGAGTAAGGGCACTGCAACGAGAAGCAACCGCCAAATGGTTTGATGTTTTTTCAACAGAAAGTTCTTCATTTTTGCCTGATCTTTTTGAGTAAAACCGGCCAAAGTCCAATGGCACCAGGCAGTAAAAGTAGTCGTACCGAAAACTTGCTTTCTTTTAACAGTGGGTCAATTTGAAATGCTCCCCGGAAAAGGAAATATATTCCAAACACAACCCCAATAGCAAAGTAGACACCTAAGGCCAATACGAGTATATGTAAAGCGATCGCCATTTATAGTTGTTTTTTTAGCCTATGGAAAGAATGGGTTGGTGACTCCGACTCCCAACGCGTACATTGCAAAATAGAATCTTTCTTCTATATTGGCAACTTGTCGCCGAATAAAGGTGCTTAGAACCCTGTTTATGGAAATCGGTTTACCCGGATATTTTCTGATTGCTGTATTGGCCACCATGGCCGGTTCCATCCCATTCGGGCCGGTTAACCTTTCTGTGGTGAACCTTACCATTCGAAAGTCGTTTCGCCAGGCCATGGCGTTTTCGTTGGCTGCGTCTCTTGTGGAGATTTTGTTAGCCCTGATAGCCATATTCTTTGGCATGTATTTCGAGCAATTCTTTGAATCCAATGAGTGGATACAGGTACTCATATTTGTGGCCTTTATTGTGATTGGTGTGGTATACCTCGTTCGAAAAACCCACCCAAAACTGGAAGAAAAAGCAAAGTTTGAGCTTCCTGATTTTGTGAAAGGGCTGGTGGTGGCTCTGATCAATCCGCAGGTCATTATTTTCTGGATATTTGCTCTGACGTTTGTGAACCAGCAATACAAAACCGACTTCAACCAGATTAACCTTACGGTATTTCTTGCAGGTGTTTTTTTAACCAAACTTGCTGTATTATTTAGCTTTAGCAAACTGGGCAACTATTTGAAGAGTCGTCTAAAAGAGAGTTGTAAGTTTATCAATCGAACCATGGGCACTGTGCTGTTGGTGATTGGTGTGATTCAGGCATACAAGTATTTCCTTCTTTAAAACTTAATGAGGTGTCACCATTTCAGATGAAACGGGTAACACGCTAAGTCCTGGAACATCTGCGGTTTCTCCAATGATGTGGGTCGGACTATTTAGAACCTGTACATTCCACAAAGGTGTTGGGCATATGGTGGGGCTAAGACACAGTTTAAGTCGCTCGCCAAGGCTTGGGTTTCCTTCAATCAGAGCCCGGTTTACAAACCGCGAGCAGTTGGTGCCACTGGGAATGAAGGGGCCATAGGCCACAAAGTCTCTATCCTGAAGTGAAGTGATGTAGCGGTGTGCTGGTTCAAACTCAATTTGTACGGTAGACGCATACAACGGGCCATCGCCATGGGTTGAACCATTGTTATAAACTTCCAGTAATATATCGTTCAGGTTTACAATAGCCATTTCGTCGGAGTTGAATACAGCTTTAATATGAAGCGTTAACTCTTTATCAGTTTCTGCTGTACGAACCCTACCATGTCCCTTTGGTGCATGATATCGCCCAAAATCTGCATAATGGCAGTGGCCATTGTTGGAGTCAACCAAAAGCAGAGCTGCATGGCCAACTTTGTAATAACCGTTTCGGTTCACACCGATCCATGACATGGGAAGATCGTACCAGGCATTTGCCTGTTTACATCGAGTTTCTGGCCAGGCCAGCGCTATTGCAAAACCATCGAACATACTTCAGAGTTTATTACACTACGAAGGACGTTGTTAGGTATCACAAAAGGCTCACAAAAGGTTAACGATTAAGGTATTTTGAGAATAGAACGGGCTATTCGCTTTGCATAATTTCTTTCAGGTGAACCTGATTAATCGGCTTTTCGTAGCACTGAGAAATTACGTCGTACCGATTTGCCTTTGTTATGTCTGTTTCAAGAATAGAAGTTGAAATGAGGTATAATTCGGTTTTCTTTTGCAAACCGAGTTCTACAAAAAAGTCGAGAAACCGCCAACCATCCCAGTCGGGCATCTTGATATCGAGCAGGATAACGTCCGGACATTTGTCCGCATCTTGCTTTGCGATCAGAGTAAGTTCATTCAGCGCTTCATACCCGTCGCTATAGGTGAGTATCTTTTCACTAAAACCGACGTGCTTCATTAATCGTTTGATGCCAAAAACATCAAGCCAATTATCATCAATGATCCAAGCTTCTTTGAACCTTTTCATGCTTCGCAAGGTAGGATAAAACGACATATTTCTCTAAATGATATTTAACCAGGTCGATCTATGTGTAAATAGATGACTACATGTACTTTGTTAGTTATACGGGAATCGAATTGTGAATGTTGTGCCTTTTTCAATTTCTGATTCAAACGAAATGGACCCCTTGTTTAAGTTAACGTATTCCTTAACAAGACGCAGTCCTAGACCAAACCCCTCATTGTCAGACGATTCGGTATATATTTCATCTCCAAGAATAAGGTGAAACTTGTCTTTAGGTATGCCTTTTCCTACATCGATCACTTTGATAATGACGTGGGTATTATCGGCACTTCCCGAAAGCGTAATGTTGCTGTTGTTGTGTGAAAAACGAACCGCGTTACTCAAAAGATTACGTAAAATCACCTGAATATGGCCTTTGTCCACATGTAGACGGAGGTCAGTTGGATCCACTTTTGAAACCCACGATATGGACTTGAGGCGGGCCTTGACCTCCACAAAACTGATGGCCTCTTCAAATACCTCGGTTACCATAAGCTGGCTCATTTTCGGATCCCTGTTTTTAAGTTGGCTCAATGACCACGAGAGCAGGGCATCGACGTTTATCTTAAGATTGGCTAAACTCGTATCCAGGCTTTCAAGGGCTTTTTCCCTCTCTTCCTTGCTTACAATGTCCATTTTGAGAAGCTCAATAATTCCTTCCAACCCAACCAGTGGGGTCCGAACATCGTGAGACAGCGTTGCAATAATTTTATCCTTGTGTTTGTTCAATTCCGTTAAGCGCGCATTTAATATACGTACACGTTTCCGTTGGCGTATGGCAACAAACAATAAAACAACCAACGTGACTACCAAAAAGCCAAACACCAACAGCGTTCGGTTTCGCTCTTTAAGTTTTTGATTGGCTCGTTTAACATTTCGGTCGAGTTTCAGATTTGACCTGTGTTTGTTTTCGATCTCGCTTACCAGATAGCTGAACTTGGTTTCTTCAATTTGTAATGAATCCTTAAGATTTGTGTGTCTGCTCTTACATCGAAAAGCGGAATGCCAATCGCCCATTCTTCTATAAAGCTTCATCAAACGCTCAAGAGCGTCCAGTTCACCACCGGCGTATCCGGTTTTTCGTGCACTAAACAAAGCCGAGTCACCATACATTCTGGCCAAATCGTATTGTTTCCTTTGAATGTACAGGTCGGTGTAGTTTAGGAGATCGTTGAATTTGTAGTCGGCAAAATCCATGCTGTCGGATATGGCCCTAGCACGACTAAAATAGATGTTCGCTGAATCGAATTCGTTTAAGCTTAGGTAGTAAGTTCCAAGGTTTTTATAACCATAGTGATAGATATCGAAAGAATAAAAAGAAATACTTGGGTCTTTGAGTATTCTTTTATGCGATTGTATGGCACCAAGGGTGTCACCCTTTCTGAACTGATACGAGCTTAGTGCAATTTGAGATGATATGGAGAAGTAGTTTCCTTTATCGGTTTGGTTGTTATTGTCCACAATAAATTGATAATGCTCGGAAGCATCGTCAAATTGCTCCATGGTTTCGAACAAGAGGGCCAGGTTGTAATGGTATAGAAGCAACTCATCGTCGTCGAGAGGACAAGACGGAATGTTTGCATATTCCTGATAATACTTCAGCGCAGCATAGTTGTCGCCCGTAGTGGAGAGCGTAGCCCCAACGTTGTAAATTGCATTTTTATACTTACACGTGTCGCTAGCAAACTCAAACTGCTCGGAAGCCTGGAAAAAGTAGTTTAGGGCCAGTTTGTGTTCACTATACTGATAAGCGTCCTTTCCCATTTCATAATATACGTCTCCAAAACGAACATCGTTGGTATTGGAGTCAATTAATAAAAATGCCTGGTTGAGATGATATCGGACCAGTGAATCGATGGGGTCGTCACTATTTTTCAGACTTTGAAATTGGTCATAGTGATGCTCAAACGATTTCGTTTGTGCATACGTGGTGGTGGAGGCCACCCATAGGACCATCAAAATTAAGCACTTAGGCATGTAGTAATTCAAAGTTGTGTCTTAGCAGGAGCTAAAATGAGGTCACTGGAATGAAATTCCACTGTAGTATGACGACATCTAAAGCACCGTTAAAAACGATTGGACTTAGTACAAAAAAAGGAATTAATTCCCAAAATGCGAGGTGTAGTAATTAATTACTGCGATTCTACCTTAAGAAATTACTATGATAGAAAGTAAAGACTTTGCCTGGTCGTGTAGCAAACTTGCTTCAAACCATTCATGAAACGTGGTCCAGAATATACTCAGTTAGTGTTTCTACGTTAACCTGAGCAATGGGGTGCGGGGTGTTCTGAAGCTGTACAAAACGGCCATTAGGCAGTTGCTGGGCGGCGTATTTCGACTCCTCCACTGTAACCATATTGTCCTGGTCGCCAAGACCAATAGTCACTGGTAACCGAACGTTCGATATTCCATTGGGGGTAGGGCTGTTGCTTGTTCCGAGATCGATCATCATTTCCGCTGTCTTCTCCATAACCTGTTTCCAATCCGCTGGACGGTGCAGATCATTAAGGTATTGGGCAAACTGTGGTATTTTTTCTTCAATTTTGGAAGGGTTTAACATCCTTATTTCGCGCTGAGCAATCTCCGGAGTCCAGTGAAACTTTGTTCCAAGTGTAACAATTTCAGAAAACAGTTCCGGCTTCTTAATGGCAAGGCTAAGCGCCACATAACCACCCATGCTATAGCCAAAAACTGCTATATTCTTTAAGTTTTGACTGGCTAAATACGACTCAACGTTATCGCCGAACCGATCCATTGTGAAGGCTATATCAGTCGGACTTCCCCCGTGTCCATCAAAGTCGATACTATGAACATCGAACGACGCTGAAAGCCGATCTATTAATCCGTTGAATTGTTTTTTGCAGCCCAGGGCACCATGCAAAAGAAGTAGAGATTTCACGTGAGGTTATTTTTTCTGTTATACGTTTACAAATGTACTCAGCCAGCTTTTGTTAAGCCGTTGCTGTTTTTCAGGAAGACCAGCTTTTGCCATATTTTCTGCGACAGCCCGGTACAAAGCGTTTCAATTTCATTAACTGTTTTTACAATTACGTCGTCTGGCAAACTCTGTGCGTACAGCACGGCAACTTTAGAAACAAGTGCGGTCATCTCGGAGCAATAGTCAAGATATCGAGCCAGTTCATATCGGGTTAACCGTCGTTTGGGTGAGTTTTTGGTGCTCTGGTTTGTGGTGGAAAGTGTGCTGGGATCCTTTGTTAGTTGATGCATATCGATAACATGGGCAACCACTCGCAATTGATGAAGGGCCTTTAGTGCTCTTTTTCGTTTGTGTTTTGATTCGAAGGAAACAATGAAGAAAATAGCGGCGCCTACAAGTAAGAGGTCATTAAACACGGCCTCTGACAGAGAAACCACGTTTTCCAGCGTCGTGTTTTCCAGTTGAAGGTCGATGTAACGAATGCTGTATACCAAACCACCCAAACCAATGAGAATGATCAGTGCTGCCACAATTCGCATGGTCCAATTGGGCTTTGATATCCAAACGATATTGGATGAACTTTTACGGGCAACATCCAGAAAGTCAATACAAAGTTTTAGCAGGCCAGAAGAGGGGAACCGGTCGCCAATGCGCTTCTCCAGTTGCTCAATGGTCTCCAGTACTTTATCCGAACTTAGCTCAGTTTCATTCATTAACCCGACTAAAATACATATTTCTTTCTGCCTGTGTCAGACACTGTTTCTAAGGTCGTACATTCATCCTATCCGTAACCCACAATCCGTCATGTTGGTAACATGCTGTATATTAGCGAATTGTAATAGAACCTCAACTTTTTTGCCATGTTACCCAACCTTTTGCCAACTCGCTCGGTCCTTACTACAAATCAAGAAATCAAGAGTATGAAATTATTTGCACCTTATCTGTTAATACTACTAACAATCGTTGGTTTGTATGCGGGCAAAGCAGAGGCCACTCATTTCATGGGGGTTGATATACGGTACAAAAACTTAGGTAACCTCGAATACGAGATAATTATTGAGGGATATCGGGATTGTAGAGGAATTGCCTTGTCGCCCATTATTGTTAGCATTCGTGATGGTTCTGGGAAAGCGGTAACGGGCTATACGGCAACATTGACTTCTATCAAAGATATTTCACCGGTGTGTCAGTCAATGGTCAAGCCTTGCAATCCAACAAATACAAAACAGACCGGTCAAGGGGTAGAAAAGCACACGTTTATCGATACCATTCGTCTCGACTCGGCTATGTTCAAAGGACAGGATCGATTCACCATAGAAACAGGGCAGTGTTGCCGGAACAACGCAATAACTACGGGAGCTGCAAACAAAGTGTTTTATAGCAGTGCGGAAGTGAGAATCAATCCAAATCAGACCAATACATCACCAGTTTTCTACGAAATGCCATTTATGATTATGTATACGAATGTTCCATTCAGACGGAATTTTGGTGGATACGACCTGGATGGAGATTCTCTGGTCTATGAACTTAGAAATCCACAGAGTGGGTACAAAACGGATATTTCGTATAACGGTTTTTTTTCCAAGGATAAACCGTTTACAGTTTATAACCCATCCGGAAGTAGTACGGCCAACCCTAAGGCAGATCCACCTGAGGGTTTTCATTTTGATCCACGAACAGGTTTCATCACCTTTACCCCAACAAAGGCACATGAAGTAAGTGTTGTCTCGATGAAAGTGAAGGAATATAGGAATGGTAAACTGTTATCTATCACGCACAGGGAAATGCAGTTTTGGGTGATGAATGGTCTTGGAGAAATTGTTCACACCGTTTCAGCACCCGATGAAATTTGTTTAATGGAAGGAGATAGTCTGAGCTTTGACGTACTAACCTCGGACGCAGGAGACACAACGCTGGTTGCTCCTATGGTAAGGAATACACCTGACTCGGTATTTTTATCATGGAAAAATCCTTTTTCGGGGCCCAGTTTCAAAATCAGGGATACCTTTTGGCAACACGGCTCCTTTACCTGGAAAACTAAAGTGGGCGACGGGCGAGACCACCCCTATGTATTAAGTTTCGAGGCCATAGATAACGCATGTCCGTTGAAATCAACCATACAGAAAACCGTAGTGGTTTATGTACTTGCCCCGGTTCAGCAACCACGTGTAAGCTTTACGCATGAAGTGCGCAGCGGGAGAAGTTACTTTACCAATACCACTCAAGCACAGGATTCCGTTACCCAGGTAAACTGGTACGTGAATGGTACGTTGGTTTCATCCAACATCGACATGGATAGTATTCTTACCCGGGACATAACCAATACCATTAAACTGGTGGTAAGGCATAAAATTACCGACTACTGTGGGAACACATACACCTTTGTTGATTCCACCGAAGATAAGGTTTTCCTTAAGTCGTGCGAGGCTAAATACATCATAGGTGTTGACACAAACAAAACAAGTTCCTTCAGGGTATATCTAATCAATTTATCCAGCTCGTACGACAGTTCGAAATGGTATTTTAGTGATGGAGATTCAGTCGTCGGAAATGGTTTTCACAGGTTTCAAAAGTTTGGGAAATACGAAGTATGCCTAAAGGTTTGGAATCAAAACTGTAGCGACGTTTTCTGCGATTCAGTTGGCATGGATTCAATGGGAAATTTATACAAGGCGCAAGGCTTTACCATTATTATGGTAAACGACGAGAAAGTCGGCATAGAAGAGACAACGATTCCAGAGGTGTCTGTTTATCCCGTTCCATTTTCCGATCGGTTGAACGTACGTGTTAGCAGTGGTTATGTGGAGAGGGTACGCGTTTCTTCAATAGAAGGCAAAACTGTGTACGAGGCACGAGACCTGAGTGCGGAAGAAATCCCAATTTTAACACGTGAATGGAAGTCAGGAATGTATATACTCAGACTCATTACAGACACCGGAACTACCCTATCAAGGAAAATAGTAAAACAGCAATAGACCTGTTAACAAGTTGAAGCATAGGTGGGGCGTCATCGCCCACCTAAAACATATGCAAGTAGACAGAACCACAATAAAGGAATGCATAAAAGGCGACAAGCGGGCTCAGTATCGGCTGTATCGGGATTTGTACGAAAACTTTATGGGGATGTGTATACGATATCGACAGAATAAAGAGGATGCGACGAGCTCCTTCAACAACGGATTTGTCAAGATCTTAAGCAACTTGTCTCAGGTAAAAGACTTAGTGGCCTTTGAGTCGTGGGTGAAACGTATACTGATAAACCAGATGCTGAGTGAGCTCAAGAAGGAAGGTAGAGAGCGAAACCGAAACCAACCAATTGATGAAATACGAAATGAATCAATAAACACCGTGGAAAATGAGGGTGTGCAGCGCCTGGATGCCGAATACCTGAAAATACTGTTGAATTACCTGCCTGAAAAAACCAGGCAGGTATTTAATCTTTTTGCGATCGACGGATTTTCACACAAGGAGATTGCCAACCTGTTGGGAATCACCGAGGGAACATCAAAGTGGCATGTGGCAGATGCCAGAAAGAGACTAAAAAACCGACTAAATGCACTCTCGACTTTGGACAAAATTGGAGTAGAAAAATGAACTTTGAAGAACAACATATCGATAACCTGTTCAAGGATGCTCTGGAAGGAGAAAAAGTGACGTTTGAACCTTCGGCCTGGGAACAGGTAGAGGGTCTGATCAGCTCAAAAAGGAAGAAGAAGGTTGTGGGTTGGAAGTTAGCCAGCCTTGTTGGTTTGGCAATCATCGCCGGTGTTCTTCTATATAATCGTGCAGTAAACGAGGTCTCAACCAAACAGGAGACCGCCGCCTTGGCTTCAGGTAATGACAAAAACATGCAACCAACACCTGTGGAAATGGTCAACGAAACACCGGCAGTAGCGGATATGGTGACCAATCAGAACGCCGGCCAAACAACCCTTTCTACAACGGATCACCTACCTACACCCTCTGCGAAAGCCAGGTCTTATATGGCCAAGACCAGTGAGCAACCTGAGCATAATAGCAATGACGTTAACACCACCAAAGAAAAAGTCCCGAACCTCACGCACAAAGAGGATGCCAGTAGTGAACCCCATAAACAGGAATCCGGGGCCTCTCCATTTCGATGGCCAGAGCCTATCTTGTATCAACGAACCAACACGCTTCAATTGGTGAAGGGTTCTGAGCCTGTTCCACAACCCATTTATCTCAGTATGCCTATACGTATAGTTTCTCCCGATTCCATTGAGCAACCAGATTCACAGGGTCGGGCAAAAAGCAATAAGCTAAAGGTTGGAGTAGAGACCTATGGTGGAGTGGGACTGGCCAACAACGAGAAACTAAAAGCAGAAATCGGTGATTATTTTCTCGAAACTATTCCCCAAAATTCTCTTTTTTATGGAGGGGGTATCCGGTTAGACTATGGTAGACTTAGTGTTTCAATTGGAGCACAGCAACAAACGTATAAACAGATAACCGGGGTTGAAGGGTATATCTATACCACAGAATACGACACTACGTTAACCATTATTTCCAAGGAGTACGATATCGACGGAAAACTGTATTGGTTGGTTGAAGAAAAAATTGATTCAACCGATGTTAGAACCGAGGTAATAGAGAATAAGGCAGGTGGTGAGACTCGTTCGAAACAACTACAAATTCCTTTGAATCTCGATTATGGCTTTAGGTTAACACCAAAGCTTATGGCAAGAACGGGCCTCGGAATCCGTTTCAATCAGGTTAAAAGTACTTCCGGGTTGTATTTTGACCCAATTACGGGTGAGTCTGCCCACATCGATATAAAACCTGTGTGGTCGTCGAGCTGGCTGGCAACCGCTTCGTTGGAATACCAATGGATTCCACGTTTTTCAACCTCAATACGGATGGACTACCTGCCTCGTGTTCAACAACACAATGCCTTCGGCAGATCATTTACAACCGGTCGGTTAAACACGGGAATTCGATTGACCTATCGCCTGAACTAATCCTCGTCCATCAAATTACACGGCTCTCCTTCCAGCTCGGTTTCTACCGTGCAGTGTTTGAAACCATAGGGTTTAAGTACGTTCTTAATCTCGTCCTTAACGCTTCGTAGTTCTTCAATTGAATCGAGTTTGCAGAGTTGAACATGGGTTGAAAATACGTGCTGTTGGCCTTCGAGCGACCAAATGTTGGTATGGTGAATGCCGGCTACCTGTTGGATGGACAAGAGTTCTTCTTCTATCTTGTTTGGATCAACATCG
>JAEPQQ010000001.1:0-23799 GCA_017640445.1 Bacteroidia bacterium
AACCTTCTTGTAATCAGCGGGTTATTTTTCAATTGTTAAGGGAGTGTCATCAGAATGTATGTGTGATCGACGGATGCCTCAAAACGTTATATTTGGTACGGCGAATTTTTACCCTGTTCGCCAACAAGAAAGTAGAGTAGAAAAGAATTTATTGCATTATGGAAAAGGCGTTTCCTTTAATGCATCGTTTGTGGTCGAATCTTGAGAAAGATTACACTTTATTTAAGACGGTAAGCGTTGCGTTATTTTTATGTTGTTGCCAACTTATAAGCCAATCGGCTTATGGTCAAAGTTCTAACAAGGGTACCGAATTTTGGATTGGATTCCCTAATCACGCAGAAGGTACACAAGCAGGTCTTTATTTGTACATCACCGGTGATTCAAGCACTTCAGGAACTGTATCGGTGCCGGGCCAGAACTGGTCGACCAATTTCTCCGTTACTGCTAACAACCTAACACTCGTGGCTGTGCCCAGTAGCGTTGCCTATATGAACTGTTCGGATTGTGTTGAGGAGAAGGGTATACGGGTATCTTCACAAAAGAAAGTAGTGGTGTATTCGCATATCTATCGAAGATATCGTTCGGATGCAACCCTAGTTCTACCCACTCAAACATTGGGTAAGCGTTATTACTGCATGTCATATGATCAGAATTGGAGCTCAGAGCGTTCTCAATTTATGGTGGTGGCTGCAAAGGATGACACTAAAGTAAAAATTACACCTTCGGTTGCGCTTACGAAATCGGGTGGAGGAACACGTGCTGCGGGTACTCCATTTGAGGTTACCCTGGATGCCGGAGAGTGTTATCAGGGACGGGCAAATGGGTCGAGTAGCACAGATGATGTTTCGGGTACCTTAATCGAAGTAATTGATACCGGGTCTACTGCAAACTGTCGTACGGTGGCTGTTTTCTCTGGAAGCTCCGGAACGCACTTAGGGTGTGGAGGCTGGCGTACCTCGCGAGACAACCTATACCAACAAATGTACCCAACCAAATCGTGGGGGCAGCGATTTATCACCGTACCTTTCAAAGGGATGAAAGGTGATGATATTCGATTCCTCGCGTCGGAAGACAATACCACGGTTACCGTGATTCACCGCTCGGGTACACCTACCACCATTTACCTGGATAAAGGAGAATATCATAGCCTGGAGGATGTAGATGAGGAAAAATACATTTTGGCAGACAACCCAATCATGGTTGCGCAATATCAACAATCTCAAAGGTGCCATGGTAACTCTCAGGGTGATCCGTCTATGACCATACTGAACCCAATTGAGCAAACTCTAGAAAAAATTACTGTATACTCTTCCGAGTATGAAGATATTAATTCACATTACATCAATGTGGTAATTCCTACTGGAGGAGTTTCTTCGTTCCGGATAGATGGGTCGACAGCAACGTTTACCAAGGTGCCTAAGGCTGCTGCGTACTCTTATGCACAGATTTCGGTAACCAAGGGTAACCATCAGATGACAGCAGACGTAGGTTTTAACGCAATCGCGTATGGTTTTGGATCGTACGAGAGCTACGGGTATGCTGCAGGAGCCAATATTAAGGATTTACGGGCCATCGCAAAGTTGGAAAACTCTACCCAGAACGAGAAACAGTCTCTGTGTCTTGGCCAGGAAGCAGAATTCACGGGTAGTGCCGAATATAAAGCAAAGCGATGGGTATGGGATTTTGGAGATGGTAATGGTGACACTGTTCAAAATCCAACGCATACCTATAAGGATACGGGTACATATCAAGTAAAACTTTACGTGTACAAGCCAACCTCAGATGGCTGTTTGGATTACGACTCTACTGATCTTGAGGTGGAAGTGTATTCCATGCCAGTAGCCAAAATGAGTTACGATCCACTCTGCGAGGACAAGAGCATATTGTTCTCTGATTCAAGTTTTATCCCACCCGGAGAGACACACCTGTTTACCAACTGGCGTTTTGAAGGAGGGTCGGTGAAGTACACTAAGGATGCGAGTTATACATTTGATACTACAGGTAAGTTTGAGGTACGACTGATTGTTGCTACTCAAAATCAATGTCGTGATACGCTTACCGATTCGATTTACATAAGTCCAAATCCTGTTGCAGCGTTTACGGTTGACAATGCGTGTAGCATTGACTCATCTCAGTTTACCAATACAAGTACGCTGAGCGCAGGTGCAATAGATATACATAAGTGGTACTTTGGCGATGGTGACTCAAGTGACCTTGCTTCACCTAAGCATTTCTACAAGGACTCCGGAATGTATGAGGTTCTCTTAACGATAACTTCTGACAGCGGTTGTACTTCTTCATTCAAGGATACTGTGTTCAAGTACGCCGACTTTACTATTGATTTTACCCACCTGGATACCTGCGTTGGCATGGATGTTGACTTTACTAACATATCGAGTGCCGAAGCAGGAACACTTAAAAACTTTAAGTGGAAGTTCCCGGGAGGTGTTGAATATACCACGTCAAACGCCTTACACCAGTTCTCTACGGCTGGAACCTATGACGTTTGGCTGATCGGTTCACTGGATACGGTTTGTACAGATTCGATTATGAAAACAGTAACCGTTGATCCAAGTGTTACTGCCGATTTTCTGGTAAGTTCAAGTTGCCTTGTCGACTCGATCACCTTTACTGATAATTCTTCCGTGGCAACTGGGTCTATTGCTCAAACCAATTGGGACTTTGACGATGGTTTGTCGGGTTCAAATGCAGTTGAAAAGGTTAAATATGCGAGCAAAGGTTCTAAGACCGTACAACTAATTGCCATATCGGATCAGGGTTGTTCGGATACCGTAGAACAAACATTGGACATTCTGGAACCACGAATTACTGGTTTTAATAAACCGACTTTCTGCCAGGATCAAGATGGTAAGATTACCGCCTCCATTGACCTTGACGGAGACAGTGTGGTTTCATGGAGTTGGTTTGTTGAAGGGACGACATCAACCGGTGATTCGGTAATATTTAATACGCCAAACACAGGACGTTTTGAAGTTACGTTGGACGCTGTAACGAAAAACAACTGTACCATGACTCATTTCGATTCAATTGACGTATGGACGATACCCGTTTCACGATTCACAGTTGATCCGGTCTGTTTTGGTAAGGACATTGTGCCAACCAATCTAAGTACGATTGGCAATGGCGAGCAAATTGCAACCTATCGTTGGTTCCTGAACAATACATTGAGTTCAACAGATCAGAATCCAAGTTTCTCAAATGGCGTGTTAGGGACGAACAATCTTCGATTAATTGTAACGAGCCCAAAAGGTTGTAACGATTCGTATTCGGAAGACGTAGAGGTGTATCCGCTGCCAGAACCTGGATATACGTACGCGGATACCTGTTTTGGACAGACAACGAATTTTACCTCAACCACTACCATTTCATCAGGAACTATTGCCACGCAGGCCTGGAAATACAACGATGGGGAAACGGCAGCAGGAAGCCCAATATCGAGGCTTTTCCCAAATCCGGGAGAATATTCTCTCACCCTTGTAGCAACTTCTGATCAGGGCTGTGTTGACTCACTAAGCAGAAGTATTACGATTGCACCAAAACCAACCGTTGATATCAGCGTTGCTGACGCGGCGGGTTGCCAACCGTTTACACCTGATTTTACAAATAATTCATCTGTAAGTACGGGTAATATTGTAAGCTACGAGTGGGATTTTGGCGACGGTACCGAACGTACAGGTTTAAATCCTGGACACACATACCCTACTCCAGGCATGTACGCCGTTACGGTCATGGCTGAAACGGATGCAGGTTGCAGAGATACATTCCAAATGCCAATGGCAATCGAGGTACTCGCAAAACCATTAGCAGCGTTTAGTTTTACCCCGGTAGAGCCTAGTCTTCTTAACCCCGACATTACGTTTACCAACGAATCGTCGGTTGATGCCACTACGTTTGACTGGAGGATTACGAATGGAACAACGTATTCGACCAGAGACGTAAGCACAACACTTGAACCGGGTGATTATGTAGCAACGTTAATTGCAATTGCGGCCAATGGTTGTAGTGATACGACTGAACAAAACATCCATGTGAAACTCGACTTCTTTATCCATGCACCGACGGCATTTTCTCCGAATAAGGACCACGTGAATGATTTGTTCGGAATGAATGGAATGGTGAGCGAGGTTCAAGGATATAGCATGTCGATCTTCAACATGTGGGGAGAGCTTATTTTCTACTCGGAAAACCCGCTTGAAAAGTGGGATGGGACGTATCAGGGTAAAGATGTTCACACCGGGTCATTCCCTTATATCGTGCGATACCGACACATTGAGACGGATCGTTGGGAAACCTTGAATGGAGTGGTACAAGTTATCCGATAGAAACTAGCGTAAAAGACACATTTTCTTAATTCTAAATCCATACCTTTGCCGCCTCAAAACGGTGATTTAAGATATGAGTGTTTTAGTCAATAAGGATTCGAAAATTATTGTCCAGGGTTTTACTGGTAGTGAAGGTACGTTTCATGCAGGTCAGATGATCGATTATGGAACCGCTGTAGTGGGTGGTGTTACACCTGGTAAAGGCGGGCAAGAGCATTTGGGCAAGCCTGTATTCAATACAGTAAAAGAGGCTGTATCCAAAACCGGAGCTGATGTCAGTATCATTTTCGTACCACCTGCGTTTGCTGCAGATGCGATTATGGAAGCTGCTGATGCCGGAATTGGTGTAATTGTGTGTATCACCGAGGGAATCCCAACTAAAGACATGATTACCGTAAAGGAATACCTTGCGGATAAAGATTGCCGAATGGTAGGGCCAAATTGCCCTGGTGTTATGACGGCAGGAGAAGCTAAAGTAGGTATCATGCCTGGCTTTATTTTTACACCTGGTCGAATAGGCATCGTATCCAAGTCAGGAACACTTACCTACGAAGCGGTAGATCAAATTACAAAAGCCGGATTGGGGCAATCAACAGCAATTGGTATTGGAGGTGATCCGATCATCGGAACGTCTACCAAGGAGGCGGTTGAATTGTTAATGAACGACTCTGAAACCGATGGTATCATTATGATTGGGGAGATTGGAGGAAGTATGGAAGCCGATGCTGCGCGTTGGATCAAAGAAAATGGAACGAAACCAGTAGTTGGTTTTATCGCTGGAGAAACTGCTCCTAAAGGTCGTAGAATGGGACACGCAGGAGCTATTGTAGGTGGAAAAGACGATACTGCTGCAGCCAAGAAGGCTATTATGCGTGAATGTGGAATTTACGTGGTAGATTCACCAGCAGAAATTGGAAAGAAAATGGCCGAAGTGCTAGGGTAAGAATCCAACGAAATAATAAAAAAGGCCTGATCATTCGATCAGGCCTTTTTTGTTTTCCGTGTGGCGGTTATTGTATTTTGATAAACCTGAATGTCCTTGGAGTTGAACCTTCCCGGTTGAGAACGGCAAAGTAGTTTCCACTTGTTAAATGGGAAATGTCTACACCAATTGTTCTTTCTATAGTTACGTTGGAAACAACTTCGTTACCCTCTACATCGAAAACCGACAAAGTGTACGAGCCATCGGCCCACGGGTCTACATCCAGTGTAAGCATATCGGAAACCGGGTTGGGGCTAAAGACGAAGTTGATACCAGGCCCATTCGTATTGGTGTGGCATCGCGTTTCAGTGAAATCATAGGCTCCATCGAAGTCAATCTGTTTCAACTTGTAACAAACTTCTTTATACGCCTGAAGTTTTAGGTTCTTGTCCGTAAAAGAGTACGAACTCAACCCGTGAGTCGTCCCATTTCCTTTCACTTCTCCAATCACTTCCCATTCCAAACCATCAAGTTGTCGTTGTACTTCAAATCGATCGTTGTTCAATTCATTGGCGGTTGACCAGTTTAATATCATATCCTCTCCAATAGGAGTTAGGTCAAAATCAACAAAGGTTACCGGTAGTGGTCCACCTGTCCCTGCTTTGCCTGCGGCTACTCCTGAAAAACCGTTCGAAAACGTACTGGTTATGCTTAAATTGCTTCCGTTGTACGTACTGTCAATCACAATGGAAGTTCCTTCCACACTATTGGCCTGAGTACCTGTCGCAATAGAAACGGGTGATTTTATTAGCGCCAGGTCTTTGGCATTCCATCCGGTGGCTGTTTTCCAACCACTTACTTCGGCTGATGAAAAGTACATCGTAATCTTTACGTTACCACTGGAGTTGGAATTTGTGGGAGTGATGCGTATCGTCTTTTCCATAATCTCCTGAGCCGAACCGGTATTGGTGCTGAAGTCCATACCACTTGTTCCCGTGTTGTCGATAGAAACGGTTGTGACCCCATAGTTGAAATTGTCAAGATTTTCAATTACGGCCATTGCATTACCATCGTCAGACTTGAATAGCTTTGTTTCATTGGCCCCGAGCAACAGAATTCGGGTGTTGGCTGAAGATTCAACCGTATACTCTGCCGGATTGCCTATATCAGCCAGGAAAAGCCCGTTTCCATGGGTGCCCACCAAGAGTGTATTGTCATCCGGTCGATAGTCCATGGTTCGCACAATGGAGTACCCGATGGTGGAAGATCCTTCTAGTGACCAGGTGGTAGATCCACCGTTCAACGTAGTTGTTGAATAGAGTCCTACAGAGGTACCGATGTAGTATTCCACCCCTGAAGACGTGAGAACAATTTCGCACGACCGCACAGATGGAAGTGTAACGTTGCCTTCCACGTTCGTCCAGGTAGGCGAACCTGAGTTTGCATTTCCGGTCCACCAGATGCTGGTTACGCCGTAGTTAGAGTAAACCACCATAATCGTATCGTCGTTTCTGGGGTTGACCGAGATATCGGTGATTACACCAGACGTCATCCCCGTAGGTGTTATGTCTGTTATGCTTGCACCAGCCGCGGCATTTGCCGGGTCATCAAGCCGATATAGATTGGCCGATGAGGTACCTATGAACAGAGAGGCAGTAGAAGCCGAATAAGGGCCACGGGTTGTTGCAAAACTGCTAATCGAGTTGCTTAATGTCGCGTTGGCACCTGTCATATTGGTCCACCCGGTAGAGGTAGTAGCCGTGGTGGCACTTGTGTTTCGAACAAGGTCTGCGCCATTGGCGTAGTAGAGATAATCGTTATTGTCAGGGTCGAGGTGAAACAGTGTTACGAACGCAGAATTCGAAGAAAAGCCGCTTGGCGTAATCTCATTGTTGTAGAAACCTCCTGCTAGATCACTGGTTCGTCTAAAGACTCGGCCATTTTGCACGGATACAAACTCGGTATAAACACCATCTTTTTGGGCAATGCCAACCGCACAACCATCTCCTGAGAATATCCCGCTTTGACTGGCATCGTTATTTAAACATCGTACAGTCCCATTATCCTGACAACCTCCTATGTAATGTTGTTTGTAAGCGTCAGGAGCCAACACTGCGTAATAGTACTGATAGGTGTAATAGTTGTTGTTTAGCGACGTCCACGAAGGAGTTGTAACGGTGATGTCTGCTTTGTGAATTCCTCCGTCACTACCTGTGTAAATGGTATTGCTATCGCCAGGTGCAAATACAAAGGTATGGATGTCGGAATGGTGATTAGTGTATTGGTTGTACGTCGTGGCGCTCGCATACCCACCAATTCGAGTCGTATTGCTTGTGGAGGTAAAACCATCTGTTGAACGGTATGCGTTGGTTCCGCCTATAAATACGGTATTGGTATCGTTGGGTTTAACGGCTATACAGAGGT
Organism: Bacteroidia bacterium; assembly: GCA_017640445.1. Taxonomy (GTDB): domain Bacteria; phylum Bacteroidota; class Bacteroidia; order NS11-12g; family UBA9320; genus UBA987. Next base: position 7,690 of record JAEPQQ010000001.1, read on the forward strand.
CATATCCACCTTGACAAGCAAATGGATCGTTACCGGATAAATATCCTGTCTCGTCTGGCAGGTTAGCCGACAGATTGGTCCATGTCTTATGGGTGTTTTTATACTTGAATAACTCGGCCTCGGGCGATGGACTCCCTGAAGTATGTGTGGTCCCATTCCAGTATAGTGCATAGATCTGAGACGTGTCCGTTGGAGCATAAGCCAGAACAACGCGTCCATACGTATTCTTGCTGTTCCAACCAGTAGGCGTGCCGTCTCCGGCAATTTGTGTCCAGGAACTTGATGCGCCTGTTTCCGAAACCCAAATGCCATCGTAGTCGTTGCCCCCGTGTGAAGTTCGGCCGTCAAATGCAGCGTACATACGTCCACTTGGTAGAATGATGATGTCGCTCTGCCATGATGTGCTTATGCTTGAGGTTGAAACTTGCAGAACCGGTGACCATGTGGAGCCAGCGTTAGTTGACCTAAAGATGGAACCCAGGCAAGCCATGTAGATATAACCTGTTGTTGTATCGATGGCCAATCGTTGCACAAAGTCGCTCCAATAGCTAAAGCTTTCAAGCGCTCCCGCATTGGAACCCGTAAGCCTTGACCAGGTATTTCCGTTGTCAGTGCTTTTGTATACTCCATAACCCATGTACAGGGCCGTATTACCCGATGAGGCTGAATTTCCGGAGGCCTCACCACCGGCATAGTACCAGGTGTTTTGGTGTCCGGAACGTGGGTCCTGAATAATAGTTGTTACGTTGTGAATTTCGTTGTCGGGAGAAACCTTGGTCCAGGAAGTCCCTCCATTGGTTGATTTAAAAACTCCTGAACTTACTCCTCCGGCGATAATTGTGTCAGCACCCCGAACGTCAAATGCAATGGCGCGCGTTCGCCCTCCCAGATTGTCTGGCCCAAGTACGGTGTAGGTGTTTGCTGTCTTACCTAGTTTACGAGGGGCGGCATCTGCCCATTCACGCTCAGCGGAATAAATCCCCTCCGGAATAAGGCCGGTTTCAGGGTTTACAATCAAACGTTGGTCGAACTTTATTCGTTCTTCCGGGTCGCTTTTCGATGCGGTAAACTGATGCACATTCGGTTCGTGATGATTCGAAACCATTGTGTTTGCATCATTATCACCACAGAAATAATAAGAAAAAGAGCATGTGATAGCAAGGGCTGCTATGCCGTAGAGTAGTAATCCTTTTTTCATATACAATGAGTAATCTTCGATCAAAGATAGGATTCCTACGTGATTATGCCACCCTAAAGCCTTTTTAGACTTAATGGTCGTGTCCTATTCCCTAATCAATGTAATGATGCCTGATTGTTTGTAAGACGTGTTGGTTGAAGTGTCGTCGAGCGAGAATTTACCTTCAGTGATTTCTAAAAGGTAGAAGTAAGTTCCGGATGGATGTATACCAGATCCGTTTAACACCCTGCCATCCCAACAACGACTCATTTCTTTGCTGTGAAACACCCGTTCACCCCATCGGTTGTAAATCGATAGCTCAAATTCATCACACCCATCCAGATACCCGTCAACGCAGTACTGATCGTTTAGTCCGTCTCCATTAGGTGTAAAGACGTTTGGGATAAAGACGTTGCGCTGGGCAACGTCGGTGCGTATTTCTTTTGTGATGGAATCTTCGCACAAAGTGCCCTTGTTGGTGTAAAGAGTCACAGAATTTGTGCTATTCGGTTCAAATACGTGGTCGAACTTTTTCTTGGTATAAACCGTACCATCATCGATCTTCCAGAAATAATCGAGTGCTTCTTTAGTGGATGTAAACGTGGCTTCAAAAGAACACGGATCGAGCGTGAATTCAAAGTCAGCGTCCGACTGCCCTACTACTGTAATGGTGCGACGGAACAAGTCCGAAATATTACAGGTGTTGGAGTCAATAACGGTAAGCGTGACTTCATAGGTGCCCGGTTTGGAAAATACGTGCGTTGGATTCAATGTGGTAGAGTCTCTTACACCATCCCCAAAGTCCCACATAAACTTCTGTGCGATGTCGCTTCGGTTATCAAAGTCGACGGAAACAGGCTGGCAGCCGATTATTGGATTAGGTACAAAATAGGCATCCACATCGGTTTTGATCTGAAGATCGATTTTAAAGCTGGCATTGCTACACCGTGGACTCCAGTTTTGGGTAAAAGCGGCATCTGGTGTTACCGGAAAATCCTGACGGCCAGGGTCTGATCCATCCGGGCAACTCGAACACACTGATTGATAAACGACACCCTTTTTGTCGAATCGGCTTGTACCACCATCCACGTGGTCGTCCGAAGTATCACCACCAAAATAGGTCGCATACAACAACCCTTCTGCGTCTTTATCCAAAACCAATAGATAGAAGTCGTTTCCGTCAGTGGTTTTCTGAACAGCGTTGGGCGATGTTTCTAAACCTATGGTGGAACCTGGATTTTCGTCAAAGGGGCTTACCTCACTTCCCCATCCGCTTACGTAAATATGTTCGCAGTTGTCAACCAGAAAGGCACTTGGTGATATGTCGATCTGATTATCACGCACACCAAATGAGGTTTGCCATTCGATGTTTTCTATAGCCGTATCCAGTTTAGCAATAAACTGACCCTTGTTTTGATCACCATAAACATTGGAGTTGCTCGGTTTAATATTGCCTTCCGTTTGGCCGGTAACGAATAGGTTACCGTCTTCGTTTAAGTCAATAAAAAATACCTGGTCGTACTGCTTCGTGCCCCAATAAGAGAGCTTTTTGAGTTTATGGTTCTTACGATCAAGGGCTGCAATGTAGCCATCTACCTGACCATTATGACTCTTACTGATGGTTCCGTCCGTGGTTTTTAGATCGCTACTGCCAGTGCCTCCTCCAACGTACACCATGCTGTCTACATCTACCTTAACACTGTACAGGGCGTCATGCGCCCCACCACCAAGAAAGGTTGCCCATTTTAGTTCTGTCAGGTCGGAGTTTAGTTGCAACAAACATCCTTCCTGAAACTCCTGCACAGAGTCAATGGCATCCACCATCGGAAAATCAGGCGATTTGGTACAGGAAGCCACATAAATATCGTTTTGTTCATCGGGAATGATGTCACCTCTGAAATCGTCGGCATAATTGTAACGAAGAGAACCATTTGAATTGAGTCCGTCGTCGTCGGAACCACCGATATACGTCGACCCTATTAGCGTTTTTCCATCTTCTGATATCTTACTAACAATAATATCAGCAGTGCCGAGTGCGCCGTTAAACGAGGTGTCGTAACCATCGTCTGTAGTTGGAAAGTTATTCGAATAGGAAGTACCTAAAATATACAAGTCGTCATCCTGATTTACGACCAGGCTATGAGGGTATTCGTCTCTGCCCCCACCCAGATAGGTGGCCCAAAGTAACTTGGTGCCAGCCGAGTCATATTTGCTAATGGTAATATCGCAGGGTAGACCGGCATTTGGGTTGCCTCCGCCACCTCCACCGTAGTCGGTTTGAACCGCTCCAACGGTTACCGGATAGTTCCCCTGATTTCCATTGGTAATCCCGCCGGCATATAGATTGCCTCGGGAGTCATAGGTTGCGGTAAAACCAAAATTGTCGCCACGCGAACCGGAGTAGGTCGAAAAAATCAACGCCGGATCAATAACCATAGGTAACGAAATGTCTTCTGTTGATTCTAACGAGTAGTGAAGAACATTATCCTTAAGTTGGAAATAACACGAAGGCGTTTGGTTCTCACTGATGGGTGAGGCATCCGTTTGGTTAATCGTAATAATGGGTGGAGATTCGATCAACGACCCACAACTGGTTTCAACCACCAGACTGTCGTTTTTGACATAGACTTGTTCGGCACCATCAAAACGGATTTTAACATCTTGCGCCTTGGTTCCCGAATCCAATACCCAGTCGTACTTAAGTTGTCCTTTGTGGTTGGTGTAGAAATGAAGGTCAATGCCAGGGTAAACGTTGTGGTATCGTACTTCGGTATACAGTCGAACCTCTGATTGCCACTTCGAAGCATCGTTGCCATAGAAGTAGTTGTGATAGTAACTGACCGGTAAAAGACCTTGGACCAAACTATTGGAATCAGCATTGAGAAATGCCAGTTTAACACCATGTGTGCGTTGCCTCAAAGCGGGCAAGGGCCCCATAAACGTGTACTTGTGCAATCGGTCCATGAGTTGTGCCCGGTCCTCCTGATTTTCGAACAAGTATGTGATGCCGGTTTGCTCAAGAAACATATAGCCATTCGGCAATTGGCATCGAAAAAGCACATTCTCATGGAACTGCCCTTTGTTTTCTTCAAATAAGAAATATGAGGGTGTGTGATTATGGTCGTGATCCGAGGCCCTGACAGGCAGGCTGATTACCGACAATAATCCCATAAGCAGGCAAAATCGTATTGCACTTCTAATTAGCATCTTAACAAAGTTAAGATTCTAGACACTTCCTAAATGCTGCATTGCCCAAATCCTTTGCTAATTCAAGTATATTCGCGGAAATTTTACAATACATGGCCTTAAACGAGCAACAAATTCAACGAAGAGAGTCGTTGAAGAAAATTCGTGACCTCGGCATCGACCCATATCCGGCCGAGGAATTTGTGGTATCCGCATCGAGTTCTGAACTGAAACGGAACTTTGAAGCAAACCCAGAGGCCAAACAGGAAGTAACGTTTGCTGGTCGGATCATGGTGCGTCGCATCATGGGGAAAGCCAGTTTTGTGGAGTTGCAGGACGAGGCAGGCCGAATTCAAGCCTACTTCAACCGTGACGAAATTTGTCCCGGAGAGGATAAGACATTATACAACGAGGTGTTCAAACGGTACCTTGATATCGGTGATATAATCGGTGTTAGAGGGCATGTTTTTAAAACGCAAACAGGTGAAATCTCCATTCATGTAAACGAGTATACAATTCTTTGTAAATCGCTGAATCCTTTGCCAATGCCAAAGGAGGTAGATGGTAAGATATACGATGCCTTTACAGATCCTGAAGCTCGATATCGCATGCGATACGTAGACCTGATCGTTAACCCACAGGTTAAAGAAACGTTCCGAGCCAGATCTCGGGCAATCAGAACCATGAGGAATTTTTTGGAGGAGAAAGGATATCTCGAGGTGGAAACACCAATTCTTCAGGCAATTCCTGGTGGTGCAGCGGCAAGACCGTTTATTACCCATCATAATGCCTTGGACATACCTCTATACCTGAGAATTGCTAATGAACTCTACCTTAAGCGTTTGATTGTCGGTGGATTTGAAGGTGTGTTCGAGTTTGCGAAAGACTTCCGAAACGAGGGGATGGATAAGACACATAATCCGGAGTTTACCCAAATGGAACTCTATGTGGCCTACAAGGACTACAAGTGGATGATGGAGCTTACGGAAGAAATGTTGCGGTCGATATGCGTAGCGGTTACGGGTGGAGAAACTGTAACATTTGGCGATAACGTCATAGACTTTGGAAAGCCGTTTGAGCGACTTCCCATCTTCGAAGCGATAAAACGGTATGCTGGGGTTGATTTGAGTGATAAATCAGAAGATGAAATTCGCTCCATCGCAAAAGAACTTCATGTTGAAGTAGATGAGACAATGGGAGCTGCGAAGATGATTGATGAAATTTTTGGCGAAAAATGCGAGCACCATCTGGTTCAACCGACTTTCATTATGGACTATCCGGTAGAAATGAGTCCATTAACCAAGAAACACCGCGATAATCCAAAACTGACGGAGCGATTTGAACTGATCATCAACCGAAAGGAGATGGCCAATTGCTATAGTGAGCTAAACGACCCGATTGATCAAAAGGAGCGATTTGAAGATCAGGCGAAATTGCTTGAGCGAGGAGATGACGAGGCGATGTTTATCGATCAGGACTTTCTTCGCGCATTGGAATATGGAATGCCTCCAACATCGGGTATCGGTATTGGAATAGATCGATTGGTGATGTTGCTTACAAATAATGAAAGCATACAAGAAGTATTATTCTTCCCACAGATGCGGCCTGAAAAAGTGGTTCAGCCAGACTCAAACGACAAGTTCCGGGAAATAGGCGTACCAGAAGAATGGATTGAACACTTAAAGGAAATGGGCTTTATCACTGTTGACTTGCTTCGCAAGGAAGACAACGCGGGTAAATTCGCGCAAACGCTAAACGGTTATCGCAAGAAAAACAAACTCGATATTCCGGCATTGGCACCAGACGTTGTGAACGGCTGGTTAAAATAAAAAAGGTCGGCTCAGCCGACCTTTTTTAAAAATTATTGTTTGTGTTATTCCGGTTTCATTAGAAGAAATCTGTACATCTTCATGGTATTCATCTCGTCTTTTTTATGACGCTTTGAGCCTCCTTTATGATGCATTGGGGCATCGTACTTTTCTTTTATTTGTTGAATGTCTGCCTTCCAGGTGTCGCGAAGTGGCTTCAAGTCGGTTTGAATTTGAGTCATTTCCGCTTTATGAGCCTCAAGTATTGGTTTGAGTTCTGTATCCATTTTGGCCTTCATTTCTTTCCTTTGCTCAGGCGTCATACGATGGCGTTTGTCTTCTCCGTCGGCAGAACGCAAGGATTTAACCTCGGTTCGTAAAGCAAGAATAGTTGCCTTTTCATCTTCGCTAAGTAGGTCTTCCAGGCTTTGACGCTTTGCTTTTAGGGTAGGCTTAATATTGTCTTTGCGGTATTGTTTAATCTCGCTACGCATTGCCTTTTTGTTGGCTTTTGCTTCTTCATGTGCAGCTTTCAGTTTTTCCATCTGTTCCTGAGTAAGAACCGCCTCAATCTGGGCGCGTTGTTCTTGTTTCAGCGCCTTCATTGCCTCTCGATCTCTTTCACCAGATGACCGAAGTTCCTTCATTTCTTTTCGGAACTCGGTGGCCATTTCGGTCAGTTCGGTACGTTGCTGGTCGGTTAACGAGACAATAGAATCGATTCGGGCAACATGGTTTTTGTGGTGATCCCCTCTATGGTGTTTGCCAGCGTGTTGGGCAAATGCTAACCCCGCCCCTAGGACAAGAAGAATAGCCGTTGTTTTCATTTTTTTCATAATCTTTACTTTGTATTATAGACAAACGCTAGTTGGTTTTCATTTCATATGACGTCTGCGATGATGTGGCGGACGATGGCCTCTCTTTCTCATTCGCTTTCTAAATTCACGGAGTGTTTCCATTTGTTCTTCGGTAAGCGACTCCTCAAGTTCGCTGAACAGTCGGTCAATTTCAGCTTCGCGTTTATCCCGTATGCCTCTATCAATAGAACGCATGCGCTGAACGTGTTCCCGAAACCTTTGTTCCACCGTCTCCTTTTGCTCAGGAGTAAGCTTCAGACGCTCTTCCAGCTTCGATTTAAAACCTGGGGGTCGCTGCATCTCAACCATTTCGTGAATGCGCTTTTTGGTAATTCTACCGGCAATGAAGAAGCCGGTAACCCCGCCCAGTATTAAACAAAGCAGCCCAATAGATATGATCTTATGCGTTGTTTTCATGACTTATTCTACTTCAAGATCCCATTGACTATACGTTTCGATCGATTGACTTATCTCGGTCGACGAATGTTCTGACAACCCGAGGAAAGAGTCAAACGACAATGACCCATCCAGAACGTATACCGACATAAGGACACAAACCAGACAGGCTGCAACCGCAGTAAACATTCTTTTTTGCCACAGTCGGATAATTCTGCTGGAATCCGACAGCGAGCCAATGGATGACATAACACCATCCGTAAAATCAGGAGGAAATGAGTGTTTCTCCCGGCTATAATTCGACAGTAAGTGCTCTAAGTTATTCATTTTTCAATCCATATTTTTCTAATGTTACTCTCATTTTCTTGAGTGCCCGGTTTAGTTTAGACATAACCGTTCCCTCTGCTATTCCCAGTAGCTTCGACGTTTCTTTTGTTGAGTATCCCTCGATCATTCGAAGAACAACAACACTTCTGGCTTCTGGTTTAAGACTTTGTAGCCCTATTTGAACCAATTCCTGGTTTTCCAAGGTTCGATGTGTGTCCCGTGCATTTGACCCAATATTCTGATGGTGTTCTTCCTGGCCAACAAACCGATTGTTCCTTCGTTTGTTCGAATCAAGTTTGTTGAGACTCAGGTTAATCGCAATACGTGTAACATAAGTCGCTAGAGAACTCCCAAACTGAAATTTGTCAAGCGACTTAAACAAACGTATAAAGGTTTCCTGGCCTACTTCTTCAGCCAGGTTGGCATCCTTCAACATATTGAAGCAAACCCCGGCAACCCGGTCTTTGTGCTCATCAACAATATGGCGGAACAATTCCGTTTCTCCCGCCAAAATGCGAGTGATCCGACTCTTGTCCATATCGTTTTTGGAATTCAAATAGCTATTTGCCGTATCTGTTAGACCAACTGAAAGTCTGGTTCATTCCGTAAACGGCTTAAAGTGGAACAATATTTCGCGAAGGTATTTTTTGGAGGTTGGCATTTAAGATGTGCTGAATATCCACATTATGCTTCTGAGGTACTAGTATGTCAATAAGATCGTCTATGGATCCCGGCTGACTATGCGTATCTACAAACCCATATCCCTGATATACTCCATTGTCAATATAGATAAAGGCTTTTTCTTCCCGATGTCTGCCGTTTAACCAAACAAGATAACTCCCACATTGCAATGAAAAACGTTCTATCGCTTTGGTCACTCGGGCGTTATAATCTTCCGGACTTTCTTTTCCGTTGCAAACCCCATAACACTTGCCAATTTGATGTTCAAAGCAAGCGCCGGAAATGGTTTGCAGGCCGGTCATTTTAGAACATAAATTGAATTCCGAAACTAATTCCTGAAGAAAGTGTCTGGCGCGGGTTGTATTTGAAAATGACGCAATAGGCTGATTGAGGTATTTTTTCCGCTTAACAACTTCCAAACGCAGAACACCGTTCTGATCTTCATATTGGCAAAGAGAATATCCGGTTCCATTGTACTTCTGTGCGCGGTTAAACTCCGGGAAATGATGTTTGATCTCAGCAGCCTCCACCAAGAGGGCCAGAAGCTCCGAGCCGGTTAGTTGGTATGTAATGTCGTGAATCTGGTTTTTAAAGTTCAGTTTTCGAATGCTGTTGTCAGCAAAATGCCCGTTGATACGGGATCTAATTTCCTTGGCTTTACCCACGTAGATAACTTTCCCATCTTCTCCATGCATATAATAAACGCCCGTTTGATCCGGTAGATTTTCGTAGGTCTCGCGAGGCAAGTTGGGTGGTAGGGAGCCCTCTTTATTACGTGATTTGATGGTGGAGCGAATGTGCCCGTTTGCATCTTTGTTAAGCAGCATCTCGAGCAAAAGGGTAGTGGCTCGTGCGTCTCCTGTGGCCCTGTGGCGATCATATATGGGAATATTGAGAGCATCACACAACTTGCCAAGACTATACGACTTTAAGCCGGGGAATACCTTTCTGCTCAATCGAACAGTGCATGCTTTTTTTCTTCTGAAATCAGCTCCAAGTTCCTTAAACTCATTGCGGATAATGTTGTAGTCGAATCCAACGCTATGTGCCACAAAAACGCGGTCTTTCGTTATGTTATGAACGTCCTTGGCAATCTCAAAAAACCTGGGCGCATCGGCTACCATGTCATCGTTTATACCCGTTAAACTGGTAATAAAAGAGGGGATCGGACATTCAGGGTTTACTAGTGAAGAGAACTCTTCAACAATTTCGTTTTTCTCGTCATCGTAAACAAAAATAGCGACCTCAGTAATCTTGTTGGAGCGGCCAGTGGTTTCTATGTCGACAACGGCGTATTGCACAAAGCAAAAATATAAAAACGCCGCTGCGATCAACTTTGTTTGATGTACGATTGTTCAAAAAGTACAATAAAGAGAAAGGCAGGATCAAAGTCCTGCCCAACAATTAAAAAACAATCCATCATACGGAAGTTTCAATAGGTCTTAGTTTTTGATAATCCGGTAGGGACTGGAGTCTACCAATAGAACATAAACACCAGTACTCATGTCGTGCATATCAATTGTATAAGTGCTTAAATCGCTGTGGGACTCAAACACGGTTTTGCCGCTTTGGTCAATGAGTTCATAGTGAACAGGGGTTTCCCTGTCAGCTGGCTGAATGTAGATTATGTCGTGCGTCGGATTTGGATATACCTTAATCGTTTGTAACGATGTGCCGAACCGAAGCTTGCGTGTAGGGGTAACGTCCCATTGCCCATCGAAATCAACCTGTTTGATCCGGTAGTAATTCATCCCCTTTGCAGGTGATCCGTCTATGAATTGGTAAGAGTCTATTTGTTGGCTATAGCCTTCACCGGCAACTACCCCAATTGTATGAAATTGAATACCATCGATACTTCGTTCAACTTCAAAATGACTGTTGTGCACCTGTGCAGAGGTAGACCACGACAGTAGCGCGTTGCTCGTATTTAGTTTTTTTGCCTTAAAGCTCACCCAGTCTACCGGAAGAGTTGTAGCACTACTACCGCTAAACGTGAACGCTCCAAACGTATTAACTACGGTAGGGCTTCCACTGGAACCACACCCATCTCCAGTGGTAACGGTTCCATTAGCTGTGGTGCCTGTATTGCCGCCATTCCCCTTGCTCTCCCATGCAGAACCGTTCCAACGGGCCACCATTAACTGGCTCGGAGTGTTTACCTGACTATAATTATCGTAGGATAGACTGACCTGAACATTGGAAGAACCATTGACCCGATTTAGGATCCAAAATTCTTTTTCGCTGATGTCTACCACCACTTTTGACCCACCGCAGTTAGAATCAATGGCCGTAGTACTTTTGTTAAAGGCCGAAGGGTTGCGTTGCAGATAATAGGCTAAGAAACGATCGGTAGAAGCGCCAGGGGCAGAGATAGCAATTACCTGAAGGTTGGAGGAATCACCAACAGGAAACTGAAAGGTATTGTTCCCTGTTTTTTGAATGGTTCCGTTTACGTGACTGCTGTCGGAAGCATTCGAGTGCGCTGAGTTGTTGAGAAAATGAACGAAATAGGTATTGCTATCCGATCGATCCGTAACTAAAATGCCCTTGGTAAAGTCGGCATGACTGCGCACTTTAAGCTGGAGTTGCACCGTAATTTGACCGCCACTGTTGATGATAAGACTGTCTATTTGAATGCTTGAATCACCAGAGATCGTGTAGGCTGATGACCCGAGGAAATACCATTTTCCTCGGTTGACGTTGTTTTTCTCGCCGAGGTTGCCATTGTTGTGAATGGGCCCCCAATTGGACACCAGGGAACCGGAGTGGGTTTGAAAGGAAGCACCATTATGTATGTAAATGCTGTTTTGAGCTGTTGCAGAAATCCAAAAGGATGTGACAAACAGGACAAGGAAAGTCAAATGTGTTTTCATTGGAATGCGATAAATAGCCTTTGCTAGAGCAAATATGTTGGCCGTACTGTCGATGTGCCAGTCATTCATGGTCAAGCGTTGGGAATGGGTGGTTAACGGAGTTAAAGAATGGGTGAACGGAAATCGAGTCTAAAGAATGGTCAGTCGCCTTGAGGTTTGGTCTTGTCCGTTTCGAATTCGCACCTGATACGTACCGGTGGCCAAACCCGAGGTTGGTAAATCGACCAATACAACAGGCTGCGCCAAACTGTGCTCCATTGCAACTACCGTTTTAGTGTTGTCAAGAATCTCGATGGTAAAACGACGAAGATTCTCGTTGTAAAAGCGGATACGGAGACGCGCACCTGGCCTGACAGGGTTTGGATCAATATGTAACGATGGGAGGTCCATAGGCAGCCTTGCTAGCTACTAGCCAGGGTTAATAAACTCATTCAGAAGCAAATATTACCGGAAATTTCAGAAGCTATTGAGACGCGATGGTGAAGTCAGGCTTCAATTGGGTGAACGGACGTATTTCGATGGTGAACGAAATTGGCGGTTAAAGAAGGTCAATTGCCGCCATAAGGCGTTCGCGATAGGTCTTGCCAATTGGAATCTCGGTCCGGTTTACATGGATATAACTTTGCCCAATACCATCGATCTTCTTAAGGTTTACAATGTAGGAGCGATGCACTCTTAGAAACAAGTTTGATGGTAGTTTTTCATCTACCGACTTAAGTGATGAGCTGAGCAGGTGTTTTTTGTCTTTGGTGTGAAGAAAGACGTAGTTGTCGTATGCCTCGAGATACAGTATTTCGTTGAGTGATATCTTTACCAAGCGGTCTTTGATTTTAACAAAGATGCTGTCGGATTGAATGCCTTCGAATGAAGATTCGGGTTGTTTTTCGTGTGTGCGGTGAAAACTGTGAAGAGCCAGTTCCAATGTGGTTTGCAAGTTGCGTTCATCAACAGGTTTAACCAGATAACCAGCGGGGTTGGTAGCCATGATCCGGTCAATCGTAGAGCGATCGTTGAAAGCCGTTAAAAATACGATTGGAATGTTATGATCTTTGTTGATCATGTCGGCGAGTTGGATGCCGTCTATTTCATGACCGAGGTGAACATCCAGCATGCACAAATCGGGTTCATTGATACGAACTGATTTCAATGCTGCATCTGCATTGTCTGCCGGTTCAAGAGCTTCGTAACCAAACTCGTTTAGAGTGGCCTGAAGATCTTCCGCTATAATTGGGTCGTCTTCTACAATCAGTATTTTAGTCTTTACCTCCATGATGTACGCGTGTATAACTACTAATTTCCAGGTGAACACGGGTTCCACTCTTACCATCTACAGAAACCGTGGCCTTAAGTTTTTTGGCAAGGGAATGAACGAGTTTCAGGCCGAATGAATCCACCTCCTTTACAGAAAAACCATCCGGAAGCCCTTTCCCATTGTCTTCAACAGACATCAATAATCGGTCGTTTTTCTCGTGCAGAGCAATGGTAAGTAGCCCTGTACTTCCCTCGTCAAACGCATATTTGTAACAGTTGGTTACCAGTTCGCTAAGAATAAGCCCGATGGATATGGATGAATTAATATCCAGATGGATTGGGTCAATGTCGAGCTTGGTCTGGATTTGATTGGAGTTAACCCCATAGGATGATTGTAACGAATCGACCAGGTTTTGGGTATAGCTTAGGATATTGATGGCATTTAAGTTGGTTTCCTGATATAACTTTTGGTGGATAAGCGCCATGGACTGGATTCGTTGCTTACATCCTTTCAGAATATCCAACGTGTTTTCGTCGTCAACCCGTCTCGATTGCAGATTAAGAAGACTTGAAACAAATTGAAGATTATTCTGAACCCGATGATGAATCTCGCGGAGTAGCACGTCTTTTTCTTCCAGAGAGTGTTCAATAATTTGATTCTTCTCCCGAAGCGTCTCATTGGTCTCTTGTTTAACACGAAATTGCCGGTAGAACATGAGAGCAATTAGAAGTATTACCACAATGGCACCCCAAAGAACGTAGTTCTGAAGGTCTTTGTTTCGTGCTTTTTGCTCGAACCGATCGTTCTTGATCTGAAGTTCGGCGATCTTCCGTTTGTTGGCTTCATCATCGAACTTGTTTTGCATCTCAATGAGTTGAAGGTGGTTCTTTTCTTTGAGAATGCTGTCTCGAATATTGCTGAATTTCGCTAGGTGGTCAAAAGCCAATTGAAATTTGTCAGTGACATAGTATACCTTGGCCAGAACATGGTGCAGTTTTTCAAGTTGGTATACCCCATGAGCCTGTTCCAAACCAGCAACTCCTTCTTTTTCCGCCAGAGTATACTGCTCCAGTTCAAAATGTAACTTGGCAAGTCTAATGTGGCAGCCAACAACTCTTCGCACGTTACCGAGTTCTTCGAAAATGGATTTGGCCTCGTTGTAGTACGCAATGCTTTGGTCGTATTCTTTGTTTAAGAAGCTGGTGAGTCCGAGGTTGTAGGTGCATATGCCTATGCCTGTTTGGTCGCCTATCCTGAGCCTGTAATTGTATGACCTGGTTAAGGCATCAAGGGCGTCGTCGTACCGACCGACTTCACGATACATCGAACTGATGTCTGAAAGTCCGCTGTAGTACATTTGAGAATCTCCAGCTTCTTCATAGAGCTGTAAAGAGTTGTTGAGATATTCCTCGGCCTGGGTGTATTCGCCAAGAATAGCAAAGGCGACACCAATGTTTTGATAGGCAACACCAATGTCTTTTTTTGAACCAAGGCGTTTCTTTATTTCAAGCGATTGAAAAAAATACTCCAGGGCCTTAGGGTATTTTTCCATGAACCGATAAACCAAACCCAAGTTGGTGAGCGACCGGGCAATGTTAACCGAGTCTTCGGAAATGGAAAATCGGGAATAAGCGTTTTGATAGGCCCAGCCGGCGCTGTCGTAATCTCCTTGTTTCGTTAGCACGTTGCCCATCCGAATATAGCCATGTCCAGCTCGAGCCGAGTCGCCAATCGATTCGGCAGTATGAACTGCCTTTCGGGCGAAATAGAGTGAGGAGTCGTAATCAAATTTTAGATAGTTTCGGCTTAAACCAAGGTATGTTTTGACCAAATTGGTGTCCTTGTCAAGGGTAGCCATGTTCCGTTTCAAACTGTCTATCATGGCAGTTTGGGCAATACCCAACGAGGGAATTACAACCAGGCAAAAGGCCAGGAATTGACTACGCAAGAAAAGTGATAACGTCTTAAGCATGCTTGTCTGCAAAAGCAGAGTGATTGGTGCCGAAGTTAATGGAAATTAATCAAAACCCGGTTGGGAAGGCTAGAGAGGTTACACCGGTTTGAAGCCTTCAAAGGCCTGTAAACAGTTGTTGCAATAGTGCAAACTTCGACAAAGCGTGGGGCCAAATGGGCTTTTTAATTCTGTATTACGACTGCTGCAATAAGGGCAGGGTGTATCAGATAGAACGTCCAACTCCATGTAGCCGGGTTTCTTTTTTGGAGGTGCAAGTCCGTGTTGGAGCAGAGCTTTCTTGCCGGCTTCTGTTATTAGGTCGGTTGTCCAGGTTACTTCAAACGAAGTGGTTACCGAAACATCACCAATGGTGTCTTCTTTGTTGAGCCGATCGGCCACCAACTCTTCCATAATTTTAAGGGCCGGGCAGCCTGCAAACGTAGGTGTAAGTGTAACGGCCACATCATTATCCGGTGAGATTTCAATACGCGTAACTATGCCCAGGTCAACAATGGATATAGGGGGTATCTCAGGGTCCTTGACCTCACGAAGAAAATCACGGACATCCTCTTCAGAAAGTTGTACAAAGGTGTTTTTGTCGTCTTTCATACACCTGATAAGTTAAACTACCAATCGGCGCTTGGGTCGATCGAATAAACTTCGGTCATTTCATCCAAAAGGGGTTGCAGGTATTCGGTGTGCTCGCCTTTTCTGCCACCCAATACAGGTGTTGCGTCAGAAGGAGCTGTTAAGCCCCATTCTTCAAGGAGAGGAGTTACTTGTGCCAACCAGGCTTCTTGTAACGCCTTTTCACCAGCAAAAATGTTAGCTTCTATAAGCGTGTCCTCGTGGTCTCCTTCTTCAAAAATACCAAGAGCGAGTGGCCAGGTTTCGTTAAGTGCACTTTGCATCCGGGCCTTGCTCTCTTCATTTCCATGAGCAAGTTGTTTAACCCATGTGTGTGCGTGCATTACATGATACTTTATCTCGCCTTTGAACTTACGCGCAATAAGCGACAGGTTCTCGTAGCTTGAGGAGGTTAGCATTTCGAACCGGATAAGGTCTGCCATGTCAAATAGCAAGTGGCGTATAAGGCTAAAGTCGTATTCGCCTATAGGTAATTCCACCAGGTGGCAACTATGGAACTGATTGGAATTGCGTGTAAACGCAACCGTGTCAGCGTCGGCCTCTCCCAGTTCGTGAAGCAGGTTGTACAGGTGCTCACTTTGTCCAAGTTTGTCCTGAGCCATACTGCTAAAGGCTATATCTTCTTCAAGGATGGGACCAAATCCGGTCCATTCACTGTTTCTGTGTCCAAGAATTAAAAGGTCATCTGCCATTTTGTATAGCAGGTCTTTTGCAGCGTCGATGTGTTTTTCGTTAAAAAAATCCATTTGGAATTATGCCTTTACGCGTTCTTTATATTCGTTGATTTTGTCCATTACCTTATATGTGGCAGGATCTCTGTATTTCTTGTCGGGCGTAGATTCAAAGATGTCCTGATCCATATATTCAGTAGCATGAACGTGGTTCGAAGCAACCACCCATAAATTGCTGGTTTTCCCTCTTCGGGCGTATTGTTCCTTCGCATATAGCAGC
>JAEPQQ010000001.1:23809-128447 GCA_017640445.1 Bacteroidia bacterium
GCGTGAACAATACCCACATGAATGTGTTGTTGGCCTCTCTTCTCCTGATGGAAGACCTCAAACGTCTGGAATTGATCCAGTTTTGCCAATGGCTCTATCGGGTCAACCTGAAGGTCGGCACGATTTACTCGTGGATCTAGCGATTTTGTCATTCTTTAAGTAAAATTTTTGATGTATTAACATGCTTGCCGTTCAGGTGTAAAACATAAACACCTGGTAGGCTTTCTGAAAGGTCAATGTTTAGGTTTCTCGTGAGTTCACCCGTTGCTACCGTATTGCCAAGCATGTCAACCAGTGTATAGGTTGCACCCAACATCTGATCTATTCCTGAAAACCGGATATGATCGGTGAACGGGTTTGGGTATACGGTTAACTTATTGTGGCTTATGTCAAAAACACTGGCATTATGATCACTAAACTGAAGATCGTCGATAATCAGTTTGCTTGTTTCTCCTCGGGGTTCTTCGGCATTGGCAGAAGCTACAAAAACCGAGGCACTATCGGGCGTCCCACTGCGGTAATAGTCAATTTCAACCGAGAAGTACGTGTATTTGCTTGCCATGTCCGAGGTGTTGAATACCGCCCGTCCAATGTCAATGCCATCACTAAATAGAGTGGCCGCCACATATACCGAGTCACCTCCGCTTGGGGTATACTTATAATAGCCCTCGAGGTATTTCCATTTATTGTCGATTGGGAATGCGGGGTCAGTAACACTTTCAAAGTCTACTCCGGTAAATGCAATTCCCGCAATGATGTCGTCACCAAGACGTTGGTTGGTTAATTCGAGTCCTTTCGTTCCAGAGCGCCCGTCTGTTGTTTCCTTTACAAATGGCGTCGGAAGCTGGCTTCCATATAGTATTCTTAGATATTCATCGGTGGTAAACCACGAATTGAGGTGTGGATGCTTTACGTCGGTCCAACTTTCAAAATTGCCGTTAGGCACTTCTTTGTTACGGGTGGAAATGGAAGCAAAATGGAAGTCGTCAACAATCATATAGCCATCTCCGTTGTACGTATCGTTCTCCAGGTCTTTTGACGAGATAACGATGGCAACACTATCCGGATTGGTACTTACCTGCCAGGTGATAGGCAGTGAGAAATACTGGAACGTGTCGGCACTGTTTCCTTCTATTAAAGTACTCTGAACACCAATGGCGTTGCCCTTAAAGTAAAACAGACAGGCAACTTGCGCCTGATCGCCCAGTGCAAGATCAAACTTCGACCAGAACCGCACACTAAGAGGCTGCTCGTTGTATGGTATTCCCATGAGTTTGTCTCCCGCAAATGCTCCGGTAGTTATAAAACCAGGAGTTTCCTCGTCTGCATCGTTTTCCAGTCGAATTGCCTTGCTTCCTTCGTGAGCGTCGTTGGAAACAGAAACATTACCAACTACCATCCATTTCGCTAATTGTTGGGTTGTGGTAAACCCCCAATCCTCAAAATCTCCGTTGGGAATATTCTGTTGTGCATGCACGTTTACCATGCCCAGCACAAACAATATGACTGCAATACTTCTCATAGACATAGAACTCATTTCACCAAAAATAACGAAATGAGGACGGTTTTATCATGCAAACGGCCTTACATACTTGGCATCTTGCCCTAATATGGCTTTTCTAACCCATCTGCCCTTCTCTTCCGCAGTTCTTCTTACGGCAAGTCGTTCGGCATTGCAAGGTCCGTCACCGTTGATCACTCGTTTAAATTCTTCCCAATCAGGTTCTGTGTACTCCCATAGGCCCGTTTCCTCATTTTTCTTAAGGTTTGGATCTGGAAGAACCAGGTCGAGATCCCAAATTTTAGGAACATACATATCAAGGAAGGTCTGTCTCATATGGTCGTTGGAAGCCATCTTAACCTTCCATCCCATCAAGATTTCCGAGTGCACCGAGATTTTATCACTGGGTCCGAAGAAGTGCATAATCGGCGGCCACCAACGAGTAAGTGCTTCCTGCACCATTTTTCGTTGCGTTGGAGTGCCTGTTGCCAGGTGTACCACGTTGTCGTGGCCATATTTTAGATGAAACGACTCTTCGTAACAGATGCGTTCAAGAGCCCTGCAATAGGGGCCGTAGCTTCCTTTTGAGTTGGCCAGCTGATTTACGATCGCACCTGCATCAATTAACCAGGCAATAACTGCAGAATCGGCCCATGTAATTGCCGGATAGTTGAATACATTGGAATATTTGGACTTGCCTGTGATCAGGTCGTTGATCATATCTTCACGGCTCTTTCCAAGCGTTTCTGCTGCAGAGTAAAGAAGCTGGGCATGACCCACCTCATCCTGCACCTTGGCCATTAGGGCTAGTTTTCTGCGGAAACCGGGAGCGCGCGTTATCCAGGTGCCTTCAGGCAGTGCACCAATAATTTCCGAATGAGCATGTTGCTCAATCATACGGATAAGCTGCTTGCGATACATTTTCGGCATCCAATCCTGTGGTTCGATCTTCTCGCCGGCATTGATGCGTGCCTCAAATTCAGCCAGTTTAACTGGGTCCTCGTCCTTTAGGAAGTCAGGTCGTTCGTTCGGGTCGATGTATGCGTTTCCGTACATGTTCTGTTTTTTAGTTGTTGTACTTATTTTTTCAAGCCGGTTAGGATGAAATTATATAGGTTTTCCGCAATTTCTTGCGGTGTTAGTTTCCCATCTTCGTGGTACCATTCAACAATCCAGTTAAGGCTTGATAAAATGGTAAGGGCCGCAAACTTGATGTCAACCTCATTAAACAGGCCTTCATCAATTCCATTTTGTACGATCACTCTAAACCCATGTTCATACGAGTTTCGGGCATCGACAAATTCTTTTTTTCGATCGGGGCTCAAATGGCGCCAATCGCGCTGAAAAACCACCGCGGCGTTCAGGTTGCTCGTAAGAATCTCAACGTGCGTGTTAACCGCCATTTTAAGCTTTTGAGCAGCGTCAAAGTATATGTCGTTTACTTCTGCAATGCCATTGATGAATTTATCGGCCATCCGAAAGCATGTCATATCAAGTAGCTCTTCCTTTCCGCTGATATGGCTGTAAAGGCTGGCAGGTTCTACTCCGGCCGCCTTGGCAATGTCTCGAATGGAGGTTGCAGTGTAGCTATTGTCTTTGAATAGCCCTTGTGCAATGGTGAGTATTTCTTGTTTCCGCTCTGTCATAACGAACATTCGTTAGGCAAATATAGAAATAAATTTGAGTCGACCAAAAATACCGTTGGTGAATGGGGACAGACGCGTGGTAAAATTCCCTTTTCAGACCGTGCACACATGGTTTATCTTTACCCTATGAAAATCTCTCACTTGCCATTTGTTTTACTGCTCTTGTTCTGCCCGGCGCTGAGTCAGGGTCAATCCAATTACCCGGAAGGCCGAACCATAGAAGGGGAGAAGCTCTACATCACAACCGATCGTTATCTGTTTGAACCCGGAGAGGCCTTGAACTATTCGCTTATGGTGTTGAACGATTCCAATGTCATTCAACGAGAGCTTAATCTGGTTAAGATTTTCCTGGATGACCCCGGTGGTAAGATCATAGACTCCGTAACAGCAAAGGTGATAGGAGGTAGGTATTCGAACCAGTTTTATCTGCCCAGAAAAGGAGGCATCTATACAATCAGAGCGTCGACAAACTATCAAAACAACGACCTCAAACCGAAGCCGTTTACCAAAGAAATTTATGTTCAACGCTACCTCGAGAAACGCTTTTTTGTTCATCAGGAATCCCAGCGATCGAGCTATGTGCCAGGCGACAGTCTATTGGTTGAAGTTAAGGTTACAGAGCCGGGTGATATGCCAATTGACGGCTTAACGTGCCATGCAGACTTAATTGTAAACGGAACCATACTTAACACCTTGGTTAAACAAAGCAATCAAAACGGAATATTGATGCTCCACTTCCTGCTGCCGGATGGGGAGGCCATAGAAGATGCCTATGTTCGAACATGGGCCGAGTTTCGGGGCGACAAAGAGTCGGCTTCGCTTCGTGTACCAATTTTAAAGAATGATGTTCATTTCTCGGTTTATCTGAATTCCGGAGGTCAACGCATGTTAGCGGGTAAGAAAAACGAACTGGTAGTGGCCAGTTACGATCCGCTAGGTAATCCCAAAGACATAGAAGGTTGGATTGAGGATGATGAAGGAAATAAGGTAACAACTTTCAAAAGCCTGCATAACGGAATGGCCAGGGTGGAGATTACGCCCAAACTCAATCAAAAATACCGGGTTAAATCAAAACACAGCAGCCATCAACTTGAACTACCAAAAGCCGATTCCTCCGCAATTACAATGACAGTGGTGGAAAGAAACGATTCATTGGAAGTGATCATAAACGGGAACGTATCGGAAAACGCATATTTGCGCATAGTGGGTAATGGAAGCTTACTTGATAAAACAGCTATACGCCCCGATAAGCGAAAGGTTTTGATTGCCCAATCGCGCTTGCGACAAGGTGTCTACGGAATAGCTTTATTTGACAATAACCAGATCTTAGCCAAACGACTGTGGGCGCATACAGAGACAGCGGGAGGTAGCTTCGAGATTGAGGCGAAGGACTACATCAACGTAGGTGATCCGTTGAGTGTTCAGGTGAAGAACAAAGATAAGTCGGGGTCGGGTAGGAAGGCCTACATTAACATGAGGGTGTTAGACGAGCAAACGCTTCATCAGATAAAAGACCGTTCGCATAGCATCCAGTCTTGGTTATTCATAGGCTCGGAGATTACGTCCCAAATAGAAGACCCTACATTTTATCTCGATCCATCCAAGCCCAACCGAAAAGAGGCTCTGGATCTCTTGATGGTAGCCAATCAGAATAACTGGAGACGATCGTTCCGTGATGGTCGCGTAATAGCACAAACGGATCGATATTACCCACGTCTGACCGGTAAAATATCAGGCCGAGTACACGATGCACTCCACTACCATCAGTCACTGAAAAAACCGGTATTGGTTCGCATTAAGAACACTACGTACGAGGTTATGACCGACAGTGTTGGACGGTTTTCGTTTGAAGGCCTACCCTCTGAAGTAGTTAGCTCATCAGTGATGCTTGTTGTTAAAAAGGGAATCGAACGCACGGAGGTGCCAGTGACCCAGCACAATATGTTTTTAAACACGCAGTTTGGAGCCTTTCAATCTGACAAGGGTTGGTCGGAGGTTGAAATACCTGCAGGGCCACCACTCGGGCCTAACAACATCAGGATTATACAGACCGAGGGTTTGCGAACTTCAGAGGTAATAGTAAAGCGAAATGCAAGTATGGTAGAGCAGCCGATGGAGAAGTACTATGTAGATGGTATCCCTGTAGCTGGTAGAAGAGTATCCAGTCTGGCCTGCCTGGTAACCATTCCTGCATACGAATATTACAACGAGATTGACTATCAACTGATCACGCCGTTTGGTCCCGGCTATTCCCAACAATTCTATGTTAACCTTGATCGTTCCTACTATCGGTTCCGTCTGTCAAAGGACCACGGCTATTTCGGGGGAGAGAAAACGGTGTATTGGCATGGTAGAATGGAAACGGATGTAAACGGATCGTATAGTTTGAACGTTCAAATGCCTCAAAAGAATGGAAGTTTTGTAGTGATTGCTGAAGGGGTTACAAGCGAAGGTGAAGTGATTTACGCATCGAAGACGGTTCGTATGCGGGATGATATAGAGGTAAGCCATGTGGCCCCCAAGAATCTGACCTCGGGTGATAAAGCCATGGCAGTGTTTCAATTTAGAAGTTATAAGAAAACAGGTTCCTGGGTGTCAGTAACCACGGTTCAAGACTCAAAGTCATCAACGGATTCCGTTTGGCTGGAGGCAGGTGAAATGAAAAAAATGTCGGTTCCGGTCGAGCCTCGTTTCAACAGAGACGTTCTGCATTTTTCCTACTCGTACCTTTTCGATGGCAAGCACCGTTCATCAGAAAGGTATCAGATACCCATTGGTAAAGTGGGGCACAAACGAAGTGAGAATGTGAGCAGCTCCAAGCAAAAAATCACAAAACGGTTTACAGCATCCACAGCGTATGAGGGTAGTCAAACCATTAAATTTTCGGTATTGTCTGATTTTACCAAACTGATTGAAGACGTTTCACAGCGCATGATTCGTCAACCACACGGATGCTTCGAACAGGTTTCTTCATCCAATTACCCAAATCTACTTGCACTAAAAGTACTTAGGCACAACAAGGGTTATAACGATATGAAATTGATTGGTTATATCAATTCCGGGTATCAGCAGTTGGTGCGATATGAAACCCCAAGCAAGGGATTCGAATGGTATGGTAGAAACCCTCCTCATGAGGCGTTAACAGCATATGGTTTGTTGCAATTCTCCATCATGAAGGAATTAGGTTTAACCGTTAACCAGGAGATGTATCAGCGTAACCTGGATTGGTTGCTGAGCCGACGGGATGGGCGTGGTGGTTTTAAGAACCACAGCGGTCGATACGGTTTCTCAGGAGTAGGGCCGCAAACGCATAGTGCCTACATTACCTGGGTGCTTTCACGTATTACAAACCTCGATTTAAGCAGCGAAATTGAAGCCATGGAGAAAGAGCAAGCTAGGTCGTTTAATGCGTATAACCTGGCGCTTTTGGCCAATGTCTATGTCAACCGAGGAATTAAGGAGAAAGCACAATGGGCTCTGGACACACTCATCCAGCATCTTAAGGAAAATGCATTTTCCAAGTTTACATCAACGGGCTCTGTAATGCGCTCGTATGGCAGGTCGCTTGATGTTGAAATTATGGCACTCACACTTTTGGCTATCCACAAGAATGAGAATGGGTATTCAACCATCCAACCACGACTAGCCTCCGAAATACTGAAGCGAAGAACCTATAATGGGTTTGGGTCAACTCAGTCAACCGCACTTGCCTTAGAAGCCCTGTCTACCATGCTCGATTATTTCGATAGTGAAGGAGGTAACCAAAATTATCAGGTTACGTTGAATGGGAAACCTGTTTTGGAATATGCCTTTAGTGACGATAGTCATCAAGAAAAGAAGATTTTGGTAGACCATAAACTCTTTAAGCTTGGAGATAATGTACTCGAAGTTACTTGTGAAAGCTCACAACCTCTCCCGTATTTCTGTGAATTGAACTGGGCCGAGAACAATGCGTCCGTACAACATCCAGAATTAGGTTTTGACTATGCCTTGGATAAGAACGACTTAAACCAATCGGATTGGTCGTATGCCGAGGTGACGATTTCTAACCGCACCGACCAAACCAAACCGCAAACCGTGGCGGTGGTACATATACCAGGCGGATGTACCTATTCTATGGAGGAACTTCGCGCGTTGAAGAAAGATGGGGAGTTAGACTACTTCGAGACCAAGAATAACCAATTGATGTTGTACTTCCTCCACCTCAAGCCTAATGAAACCAAGCACATAAAGTTTGCGATTCAGGCGAAAATCCCAGGTACCTATCAAACCGAAGAGAACTATGTGTACCAATACTACACGCCCGAAATAAAGAGCTCAATACTTACCGATGATCTTCACATTAAGCCCAGCGTAACACAATGATAGTTAGCCGTTTATCCCTTGTTTTGATCTTACTCCTGGCGAGTATAAGCGCGAGCTCCCAGGTGTTCACTAATTCGTTTTACCTAAAGTATGGCTTTAACGAGTTTGAACTGTATAAAGATTTAAAAAGTGACTCGCCCAACGACCCATTGGTGCAAACACCAGCTAAGTCATTTCTATTGCGACATACGCTTCCCATAAATCTTGGTTTTGTACAGTTGGCCCCAACCAATCCCGTTAGCGGACCTTCTTCAGGTGAAAAACTCACGGTTTTCCAAAAAATACATCAACGTGGTGTTGTACTTGGTCACAATCAGTTTGGCGGAGGAGGTTACAATTCGTGGTTGAGTGTTAACACCGAATTACTTAAAAACAAACCACAAAGGTTGACGTTAAAAGGCATGGTTAACGCTTCTGAAATCTATCACAACAGTAAAGAGGTGAATCAGGAATTTGATCATGACGGTCAAACAATAAGCTCCTACCTTGTTTTGTCGTATTTGTCGGGACGTAAGACACGCATTGATGTGTCAAACACCTTTATTGATGGCAGACAACGCAGTGTTTTTTCTGAATCGATAAACACAACCATGTCACAGTCCAAAGGTAGTTTATTGATGCCTCGATTGTATCTTATGCACTCCATCTCTAACAACCACAGACTTTATGTGCGTTATCGAATGGTGCGTTTTAATGAAGCCTTGCTGAACGACGTGCGGTTTGGCAACAACAGTCATAGAATTAGTGTTGAAGACCAGATGACCTTCCCTAAATCAGGTGTTTCCAATACGTTATCGCAAGATTTCTTTGATAACCGCATTTCAATGAATGACCAAATGGGTCCTGTTCCCCGAACGGAGCAGAAACTCTCAATGACCACCTGGAGTTTGCAGGCATATCGCCTTCTTCAACCCAATCGATTACGTATTTCGTATAACCATATCTTAATTGCACACAATGTTCAGGGTATATTGTATAACCCGGGAATTACCGCCGTAGCTTTCCTAAATCGGTCACATTTTGATTTGGGAGCTGGTAAGACCATTCGAACGCCTAATTTGCAGTCCGAGTTTCGAACGTATGGAGAGCTAAGTGCACAGGTTCTCCCGTTTACCGATGAGGTGGAGACCTATCTAAAAGCGTTTGGCGGATGGAAAAGAGATTTACGTCGGGGCTTGAAGGCAACCTTCAAGTATATTTTTAACCGGTTTGAAGACAAATGGATCGTTAGCCCTACTACGGGCGATTTGGAACAGGGTGACATACAGTACTCGAGCATCTATGCCCAGATAAAGGGAAGTTATAAGAGCAATCGAAGACGTTTTCAGATTACCTATGTCAACAATGGGTTGCTTACCCAGAACGCGTCATGGATTCCTAAGAATCGGGTGACAGGCATATTTGAATATAAAATCAACCAGAAAACCTTATTGAAGAGATTTCCGGTTACGACCCAGATTCGTTTGAATACCTTGTACCAATCGGGTTTCGATATGCCATTTCTGTATGGTACCCAGATCGTGCATAACCCGGGAGGTTTTTTCGCTGACGCATACGTAAACTTCAAATTGGGGAAGCAGTATTACTACAATCGAAACTCACCCGGGTTGGATTATGTTAATATTCGAATAGGAGTGAACAACGTACTGAACACTGAGGTGAATCAACGCGCCGTGTTAACCAACTTCTTCAAACCCATGTTGCCAAGGCAATTGGTCATGGGAATAAACATGAAGATTTAGACTTATTTAAAAGTGAAACCCTTTGATGAAGCCTGTCTCTTGAGTGATTTGATCATTCGACTTCCAAGGGTGTTGTCTTTCCCAAGACTATCACTTGCATGTTCAATATACTCTTCTCGCTTAATACCCAATTCAACAATTTTCCGGTTGATGGAAATACGTTTTTCGTTCATCTCTTCAACGTAAACCTCCAACTCATTAACCTCCAATGTTTGGAGACTGTCGGGTAACGTTTGAACATCAATGTTATTGATGATATTGTTGTCAGTGTTATAGGCATCAACCAAATCCCAATGACCGTTGTAGTATAACCGGGATGATTTTGACAAGGTTCTGCTGGCAGAGTTTGCGGATGATATCTTGTCTTGGTTTAGATCTTGCCGCAACTGATTGTCTTTGTTCCATTTTCCCTTTGCTCCATAGTGAACGTACGTGTTGTTTAGCTCAAGGTTTAGTTGGTTGATTGTTTGATCGTAAGGCGTACTGACAAGCACAACTTCCTGGTCGCTGTCGATGTTGTGATACATCCCCTGACCCTGCAATGCTCCCTCTCTCCAACCTTCTGCAATGCCAGAGGAGTAATTGCCGCAATAAATGGTGTTAATTACCACGTTGTTCTTTACAGCATAGGAGCAGGCATTGGTATACGGAACAGGTCCTTGATTAAAACCTTCGTTACCTGCTATGTAAATGATCTTTAAAGAGGAGTCTGATTCGGACCAATCCAAATGGTTTAACGAAGTTTGAATTACCTGTCCGCAATACTCACTTCCGCCATTGGTGGTGAGCGCAAATAGTTTTTCTGATAAAAGATCCAGGTCGGTGTTAAAAGGCATTACCTGGCGTATGTATCCCTTCGTTACCGGTAGGTTGTCGTTGCCATATTCGTATAACGCGATGCTTATATCGGCTGCTGTACTGTCTTTATGAGCTCGGGTAAGTTCATTAATTATTTTCCATAGCTGCGATTTGGCCTGGTTAATTAAACCATCCATACTGTTGCTGGTGTCGAGAATCAATGCAATCTGAATACGATTGCCAACTACCTGAGTGTTGTCCGTGTGGTGGATTGCTGGTGATGTCAGTACATTTTTTTGATGTGTTGTTGATGCAACAAACCGGGAGTTGTGGTACATGTCTTTGCCAAATACGATGGCATACATGAGTAACGAAATTCCAACAAAAGTGATTAGGGCCTGTGTTCTGTTTTTCATAAGCTGATTTTTGAATCAAACCTAGGCCATGGATTTTCCTTTGGAAACTACCTATTAGGCAGCGTAACGGTTTACTTAGTTATCGATACTTAACATCTGCTTGGACGGGTGTACTGCCATTTCGAAAGTCCTGGATACCACTTAAATCGTACTGAAATGCCATGGGTAAAACGCACGATAGATTGAAATGGGATGGCGTAGGAATAACTAATGTCTAACACAAACAGCGAAAGACCCAGAGATGGTCTGAGGTACGTTTCCTCACCATCAGTAGAGCGAATAAGTTCGAGTTGGAGTGACCCAGGGGGAAATGGAAAAGCACTTAGCTCGGCAAAACCGCCAACGAAGTTTTTTCGGACCTTCGGTAAATAGGAATATGAGGCTCCCCACGAACGCATAACAAAATACGTACCCCCGCCACCACCAAAACTGGTACCCAGGGTTCTGCCAATATGGGCGCCAAACTGGTGGTTTAGATTTAGGCCCGGGTCGTAATTCTTTGGAATACTGGCAACGTAATCGAGCGATGTGTACCAGGAGTTGCCAAGGAATTTATTTTTGGTTAAGGGGTTTTCGGTAATCCGATAAATACTGTCTCCGTCACCGTCTAAGTGCCAAAAAGTTGAATCGATTTCTTGTGCGATGCCCGACAGAGAGCAAAACAAGAATAGGTATAGCACAGCGAAACGTATTTGAAGCATAGAAGCAGAGCGAAAATAAGGGCGAACCAGCACACACGTCAAAGGAAGTTAGGTATCGTAGAAGTTGGGTGAGGTAACGTGACACTAACTTGATTCGCGTTTATTTACCTTTGTTTAACCAGGGAAATAATAGAGTACATGCGACGTTTCGTGTTTTTAGTTGGTTTAGTCTTGATGTGTATGACGGTTCATGCACAGTCAAACACCATATTAGAAATAGAAACGAAATATGCCAGGGAGCAAGAAATGTATGAGCTGGTAAACGAGTCGAACAAATTGATCCAGTCAAACTCGAATCTGGCGTTGGAGAAGATTGAGGAAGCATTAAAGATTAGCTACGATATTGATGACCGAAGAGGAGAAGCTTTTAGTTATCAAACTCTGGGTGTGCTTCAACATCAGAATGGCAACTACAAGAATGCAATTGAATATTACAGTAAAGCAAACGATATATTCTTAGACATAAAGGACAACCTTGCTTACTACAAAACTATTCGGTACCTGGCACAGGCTTATGAGGCCAATGGCGATCTTAGTTTGGCAGAAAAGTCTTATCGGGATGTTTTGCTCCTGGCCCAACAGAGAAAGAACGCCGAGGACCAGGTTTATGCCAAGGAGAGCATTGCTCGGGTTCTATTTAATAAGAAGGATTTTACCGGGGCCAATTTGCTCTACCAACAGCTATTGGTAATGTATCGATCAGCCAATAATGAGGTTAAGGTAAACAGCATGTACGAATTTATCGGCAAGTGTTATGCCGGGTTGAAGGATACCACCAACGCTGTGAAATATTTTGAGATGGCCGGTGGTATATCTACACTCAATTCTACCGAACTGGAGCAAAGAACGCAATGGCAAAACGTAGGAAGATCGTACAATTCGATTGGTCGTTACGACAAAAGCGTAGAATACGAAAAAAGAGCCAAGAAGATCAATACAAAGAATAACGACTATCAAGAGGTGCTTGGCAATAACACCAATATTGCGAATGGCTACCTGTTTATGAACAAAGCCAATGAAGCCATTCCTATTCTGTACGAGAATATCAATCTTTCAGAGGAAATGGGTGAGTTGAGAACGACCGGTGAAAACTACAAGGCTCTTTCAGATGCGTATGCACAACTAGGTAAACTCGAACAGGCCAAAGAAAGCTTCGATGAATACAAACGGGTGCAGGAAGAGTTACTTGATGAGCGAGAAAAAGAGATTAACGAACTCGCCCAGCACAACTCCGTTTTTGATGATAAGGAAAAACAGATAGAACTCCTGATCCGTGATAAGGAGTTGGATGAAAAACGCATCGAGATCCTGATGGAAGGGCAAAAACAAGAAGAGAAAAACGTGGCACAACAGAGACGAATCAGTTACCTAATGGGTGCTCTTGTTCTTCTTTTATTGATCGTTGTTGTTTTCTTTTACAGGAGTTCGAGACAGAAACAGCTCGCCAATAAACTGCTTTCCATTCGCTCACTTAGAAGTCAAATGAATCCTCACTTCATTTTTAACTCTCTTAACTCAGTAAACAGCTTTATTTCGAAGAGTGATGAGCGAAGTGCAAATAAATACCTCACCGAGTTTGCAAGGTTGATGCGTACGGTTTTGGAACATAGCAAACAAGACTTTGTTCCCTTGTCTGCAGAGATTGAGGTGTTACAACGCTATCTCAATTTGGAGCACATACGCTTCCACGACCAGTTTGACTATTCATTTGAAGTAGATGATGAATTGGAAGTTGAACGTTTATTAATTCCTCCGATGTTGGTTCAGCCCTACGTGGAGAATGCCATTTGGCATGGCTTACGCTATAAGAAGGAAAAAGGGAGTTTGTCGGTCAGGTTTAAAGACGATGATAGTGGCTTGGTGATTCAGGTGGAAGACGATGGTATAGGTCGAACCCGGAGCAAAGAAATCAAAACTCCAAACCAGAAACTGGGTAAGTCAACGGGAATAAGTAATACGGCGGCACGTTTGAAACTGTTGAACGACGTGCACAGCATTGATATTAAGAGTGAACTAAAAGACCTCAACGAAGACGGAACGGGAACTTGTGTTCAGATTTATGTCCCGTTTATTGATATAGACGAGAAGAAATATGCAGAAAGTGTCTGAAATAAAGGCGATAATCATTGAAGATGAGGAGGCAAGTCGAATCACGCTTGCTAACTATCTGGAGAAGTATTGCCCCCGGGTGAAGGTAGTGGGAATGGCCGAAAACATTGAAGTTGGTCGATCGGAGATCGAATTGCACCAACCCGATTTGGTCTTCCTCGATGTGGAGATGCCGTATGGAAATGGCTTCGACTTGCTTGAAAAACTGGACTCCATCAACTTTGAACTCATCTTTGTAACCGCCTTTAGCAATTATGCAATAAAGGCGCTTAACATGAGTGCATCGTATTATTTGCTCAAACCCATCGATATTGATGAGCTAATAGCCGCAGTTGAGCGGGTTTCTGAAAACCTGGTGAGCAAAGAGCGTATTCTGCCAGCTCAAATACTCAAGTCTAATTTGCATACCGCAGAAAGTCAGTTGAAGCGTATAGTTTTGCCTGAACTAGAGGGCTTTGAAGTGGCACAACTAAAAGACATTGTGTATTGCAAAGCCAACGACAATTTAACCGACTTCTACTTCACAAATGGAAAGAAGAAAACCATTTGTAAGACCCTGAAACACTTTGATGAGGTTCTTTCCGACTCAGGTTTTTTCAGGATTCATAAAAGTTACCTAATCAACATGGACCACGTTACAGGGTTCAAAAGAGGAAAAGGAGGATATGCCCAACTAAGTAATGGAGATGAACTGGAGATTGCAATTCGCCGAAAACAGGATTTTCTCCAGCAGTTTGTTAGTTAGATTCCTCAATTAACATTGGAGACGCTTTCCCGGTCTTACCCAGAACCAGCTTGCGAGCCAATCGAATACAGATGGGGATATTGGTGAACTGAAGCGTGTCGCGGTTAACTACCTGAACGCTGCCCATGTTTTGACTTGTAGACTCGAAAACGACCTTCTTTTTACTATATGAATACGCCCAGGTGCCTTGAATAAAACCAGCCGAACATGAGTCAGACTTCATTACGAACGTGTTGTCCTTGTACATGTCTAACACCACCATGCCCTGAACACCTGAGTCACCTTCATAGTTCCCCACAAGTTTGCGTTCTTTAATAAAAG
The DNA here is from genome assembly GCA_017640445.1 of Bacteroidia bacterium. Classification (GTDB taxonomy): domain Bacteria; phylum Bacteroidota; class Bacteroidia; order NS11-12g; family UBA9320; genus UBA987. The sequence continues at coordinate 38,154 of JAEPQQ010000001.1, forward strand.
CAAATTGGTCAAATGCAACCGATGTGAGATAAGGAAGAATACCAATGACTACACCTAAGAGGGCCAAAATCAGTCGCAATCGACTTTTTTTTCTGAATATGATAGACAGAATAAAAAGAACGATGCCAATGCTCAAGGTGATTAAAAGTATGTGCTGTGGAATCATAAATAAAAACCTCCGGGAGGCTTGGCAAACTTAGTGTATTTGGAAATTTTCACAGAAGAACAATAAGAATAAATATTATTTCCATATTTGTTTCAATGAAATCCATTCTACTCATCCTTAACTTAATATACTCGTCGGTGTGGTTATACGCTCAGGTAAGCACGGATTTTACCAGAATGAAGTGTGCCGGGCCAATTCCCAGCGATTTTACAACCACGTTTAAGGAGAAGTACACCCTTGATTTTGACCAACAGAGAGCCAACCTGCAACGCGGAGATGCTAAGGAATTTGCAGTTATGGCGAACTACTACAATCACAATTTATTACAAAGCGGGTCTGTTCTGTATGGTGACCCAATCAGTACGTATTGTAATAAAGTACTCGACAGGCTGTTGAAGGAAGATGAAGAACTGCGTAGCGAAGTACGTGTTTATACAATCAAGTCGAACCATTTGAATGCCTACTCCACAAGCGATGGCATCATCTTCGTAACCCTGGGTTTGATTGCCCGTGTCCAAAACGAAGCACAGTTGGCGTACGTTCTGGCTCATGAGATTGGGCACTATCACAAAAAGCATGTTTTTAAGGCCTTCGTTGATCAAAAAGAAATATGGTCGAACTCTGGAAGCTACAGGAATATGGAGTGGGAGGAACGGACATTGACCACGTTTCAGCACAGTAGAGACGCAGAACTGGAGGCTGACATTGAAGGCCTGACACTGTATTTAAACGCCGGTTATCCGCCTAACGAGATTGATACCAGCTATGATGTGCTTCTGAATGGATACTTGCCCATTGCGCAGAAACCTTATGATTTTACCCTGTTGGAGGATGACAGTTTTCGGATACCGAACAGCTTCTTTATTGATGCTGTTGACGATATAATGGCCGACGAAAATGTGGACGATACCAGACACACGCACCCGAATGTTAAAACCCGTAAAGAAACAGCACAGAAGCGTATATCCGATTATAATGACGAAGCCACAGAAAAGAAAATATTCTGGGTAGGTAGTAAGCAGGAATATGATGGAATTCAACGCCTCGCCCGATTTGAAATGGTGAATACCTTTATCCGGAACAACAATTACATGGAGGCGTTGTATCACATACAGGTATTACAGGTCAAAGACTCGGGATATGTGTTTCTGCAGAAGGCTGAAATGATGTGTTGGGCCGGTATTCAGAAATTCATCAACAATCGCCAAAAGAAGGCCTATAGTACCGGGTACAGAGACCTCCAGGGAGAACTTCAGGCGGTGTTCTATTTTGCTTCGAAGATGTCGAAAAAGGGCATAAATGCGTTGGCAGTACGACGCATTTGGGATATCGCAGAGGACCTGGATAGCGATGCGTACGTCAATACCCTCAAAGAACAATGCGTATTAGACTTGCCAAGGGCTGGTTATAAGAGGAGTTTTTTCAGGCAAACCTATCCACGACCAACCCGGGAAGGAGGTACGACGAGAAAGCCCAAGAAGTATGATTTTGTGCGGATAGCCTTTGTGGAATTGTTCAAGGATACAAGTTTTTCACGCTTGTATGGTGAAGCATTCAATAACTGGAACGACCTCCAGAACCAAGGTGGAGATGAAGTATTATTCACCTCGGAGGAAGTAGTGGCCGATGCCGATGTCAGAGGTGTTAATTCTTACTACGGGCTTTCCGGAGTTGACAGGATGCTCTACCTATCACCCAAGTTTTTTCGATTGGATTTTCGGAAGGAACAGGACGCCATGTTCCTCGCTTCAGAGATACAACAACGAGACCTAGAAAAACGCACGTCCGATCTCGCCCGGCGAGCTGGTGTCGACCTGGTCAACATAAACCAATCCTCGAAGAATGGCTACACAACGGAGGAATTCAACGACTTTATGCTGTTGAGTGATTGGCTCCGGGAGGAAACGAATTATAATGGCCGTGATTTTTACAGCTTTACAACCCCGTATCTAGACGAACTGAGAGATGTTTACCAGACCGATTATTTAGGCTTTAACAACGTTTGGCATTTTACCGATCGAAAGGAATTCAGTCTTGTAACCGCCTTAGTATCCGCACTTTATGTCATACCGTTGCCCTTCTATTTGTACTGGCAGTTTAAGCCTGAGCAACACATGGATTATTTATTTGCAGTATTTGACCTGAAAAACGGAGAAATGGAATTTGTTGATAGTAAAAGCTTCAGTTCCCGATACCGCAAAGACCTTATCAATTCTCATTTGTTCAACAGTTTTAATCAATTGCGACGGTGAGATGAAAAGAGTTGCAGCAATTTTATTGTGCATGGTGATCTGGTTGAGTTCTTACGGACAGAAACCGGTAACTTCAGGTTATTTGAATAAGACCAACTACCTAAACCTGAGACTAGCAACTGGTCTTACTTATCAGCATCCGGGTAAACCATTAAGTGCCGACGAGTGGCGTGCTGCAGGTGGGCCTACTGGTGGAAATTCGCTTAAACGGGAACTAGAGCTGATTGCTGGCAAAGTTATTTCCAACCATTTGGCGGTAGAAGTCAACTACGGATATCATACCACGGGGTTAGACATGGCTAGTCTACGCCCTGGTGCAATTACGCGGACAGCACAAGGCACCATGTATGGAGATGTTTATGGCTTCCCCAAAGTAACAGATAGCTATTTGGGTCTTAAGTTCAAACTTTATAGTCGAAAGCGGGGTGCATTGGCACCACTAGGGTTTTACCATGGATTTCAGTTGAACATGCATCGGTACAAAACTGACCTAAGTGATGTGGTAATTCCTATACAAGTATTGCCCGGAGTGTTCGGAGAATACCACTTCGAACAACGTATTTGGTACAATAGAGGGGTCGACGCGAATTGGTCCATGGGAGTGAACCGCGCAATAGGAGAATCTGTTCTTCTCGAACTCGGAGTGTCAACAGGCTTTTCATTCGGTGTTTCGCGTTCGCGTAACTGGGAAAGCATGGAGCTTGATAGACGAGTGTCGTATCACCTCGGGCAGATGTTGTTACGATACAACCTTAACAAGGTGTATTTCTGTGTGGGTTACCTTATCTAACCAAGATTATTGACCAATTTCCTGAAAATAGTCACGCACCTTTTGCTTGTAGTAAGGCGATAGGTCAGGCGGCAAAGTTTTGAGCAGCTCCTGTTCTTTTTGCTTCTGCTTGAGATACTCTTCTATGCTTGGAGGTATAGATCGTTCGAGATCTTTTCCTTCGTTTGACTTCCGCTTGTTGTCCTGCTCCTGTTTGCGCTCGGCTTTCTCATGTTCAAGCAGGCGTGTCAGTATTTGTTGCTGTCGTTTAAGCACATCACTGTTCAATCGCTTGTTGTAAAGATCTTTTTCAAGATCATCCATCAACTTCTCCGTTTTTCCAAGATTGCCAAGCTTTTGCCCCTTGCCCTCTTTGTCGAGTTGCCGTTTGAGTTCAGCCAGCTTTTTGCGAATGGCAGCTTGTTTGGCTGCGGCTTTGGCAAACTGCTCTGAACCGGGTTTGTTTCCTTGTTGCTGTTGTTTGCCCATTTGTTCAAGTTGCTTTTGCAATGCTTCTTGCATTTTTCTCAGCGACTTGGCTCCACCAGGCTTTTTATTCTGACCAGGTTTTGAACATTGTCCACTGCCTGGCTTGCTTTTCATTTGTTGTTGCATTTGATCCAGACTGCTTTCGAGCATCAAGGCAAGGTTGTTCATGCTGGTCATAACATACTGTTGGTGGTTAATAACCATATGCGTGTTGCGCTCACCCAACTGGTACATCGCTTTGTTCAGGTGTTTATTTACCAGGCCTATTTCCTTGTTTACGAAATGCTCCACCTGCTTCACTCGTTTGCTCAAGGCAAACAGCGAGTCTTCAATCATCTTGGCGTCGTCGCGTATCTTCTTCTGATGTTGACCAAGTTGCACATATTTAGGATTGTACACTCTCGTTTCTCGGAAAGACTTCATCAAATCTTCCTGATCCTGGCTCACTTGAATTAAGTTGTCAAGAATCTCACGGAGCGTATTGTAATCCTCCATGTGCTGCTCTTGCATGGCCATTTCCATCTGCTGTTCCAGATTCTTGGCCATTTTCTCCATTTCCTCCTTGGCCTTCTTCTGATTTTCAGAAGCCTTAGAATTCTTGTTTTTATTCAGGTTTTCTTTGCTCTCTTTTTGTTGCTGGTCCACTTCATTCTTCTCGGCATCCATCTTCTTCATGTCGAGGTCTAGCGACTTCTCCAAATCCTGATTTTTCTTTTCAATATCCTTTAGATCTTTCTTAACCTCATCAAACTTTTTCGTAAGCTCTTCCTGCTTCTTCTTCAAGTCCTCATTATTGTTCTTCTTTCCCTCTTCCTCTTTGGTTTGTTTGCTTAGCTTTTCTTGCTCCTTGGCAAGGTCCTTAAGTTTTTCAACCGTTTCATCCACCTTTTTCTCGAGCTGAAACTGTTTTAACTGCTCCAACATTCGGTCCAGTTGCTTTTGAACATCCTGATCCGTCATCTTGAGCTCTTCAAGTTGTTGCATCAACTGAGGTTTTTGATTTTTATTCATCATCTCCTCAATCTTCTCCATTAACTCCTTCATCTCGTCGTTCATAACCTCATTAAACAACTCTTCAATCTGTTGTTGTTTGTCCATGATGTTTTGATCGATCTGCTTGAAATCCTGCTCAGTTTTGTTGTTTTGCTGATTTTCCTGAACAACCTGCTCAATCCGCTTCTCCAGATCCTTGTGTTTGTCCAGAAGTTCATTGATCTTCTTCTTGTCCTCCCAGGTCAGTTCCTTTTTCTCCGTGAGTTTTTTCTCAAGTTCCGAAATGTCACTTTCCAGATCGGATATGTCCTTCTTGCTGTCAGATAAGTCCTCTTTAATCTTTTCCGTGTTCTTTTCAACAGTTTTGTTAATCTCTTCCAAACTTGGAGCCGCAAATATTTGAGGTGAAGTTTTGGTTGACTTACTCCCAAAAACCCCGTCATTGTCCCATACTTCAAAGTAGTATTCCAGTTTGTCTTCTGGTTCGATGGTTAAGGAGTTGAGGTCGAAAAGATGGTAAAATCCCTGAGTTTTTTGTTTAAGATCGATACCAATTTTGGTCTTTCCTCCGGTACCCTTCTTAGCAGGGTTTGCTGATTCAACAAACTTGTAGTGAAACAGCAAGCGGTTAAAACCGTAGTCGTCGTTAATCTTACCAATGAGGTAAATACGTTTGGCGTCAGCCGAGTCTGATTGTTGGTCGATCTTGATCTCGGGATAGTTGTCCGGGATAATCTGAATCGAATAGTTAACCGAGTCTCCACGTCTTACTTCGTTGTTGGTCGTTTTTATCCCAATTCGTTGAGATGCCAGTATTTGTTTAGCGAATTCAAATATGTTACCCTTTTTGGTGGTTGCTTCTTTTTTCTTGTCCACCGTGAACGAGGCCTCGTCGGTGTGTTGCGTGCGTAGTTTCCAGGAGATATGAGTGCCAACAGGTACCGTAAGTTCAGAAGTGTTTTTTACCCACTCGTCTTGTACACCGGTGTAAGCCGGGTAATCCAGATACGTTTCATAACCGAGCAGTGTGGGTTTTGCAATGGTATTGAGCTCGTACGACTTACTACTGTATCCATCAGCAAGGAAGTTAAAGTCTATGCTTTGCGTAATCTTTTTAATCGTATAGGAAAACTCTCCCGCCCGATTCGTTCGCATTTTGAAGTTGTTTCCTCCGAGGTTTACGTAAACCTCTTCTGGCACAACATCGCCCTCCGTTCGGAGTCGAAGTTCAACTTCCGAATTTTGAAGTACTGAAAGGTTGTCCATGTCAAGTATGAACTCAAATGGTGCCTGGCGCTCAAAGTGGGTGTTGTATTGTACAAGTCGTTTTGTACTATCTGTAAACCCCTGATTAACGGCAGCAAGCAGAATCAGAAGAAGCAGGGGTACCGCAGCATATTTGATGTATTTCCGGTTGGAGCGAAAATCAACGGCATTTTGAAACGGAACAGGCTTTAACTCAACCGTTTTCTGTTCAATAGCCGCTTGCAGAAGAGGGTTGTCCGAAGCTCCGGCGCCCAACTGAAGAGTGTTAAGGAGTTTGTCCCCGATTTCGGGAAAGTGTTTGCCAACAATCTCCGCAGCTTGATTGTAATCGAGTCGCTGCCCCAATTTGTATAATTTCAATACAGGAATAACCACAAATCGAGCGATAATGAACAAACTGAAAGCCGCAAAGCCCAGGAACAATGTGGTCCGTACACCAGTGCTGAAATGCCCAAAGTACTCAAGTAAACTGGCAATGAGAAAGGCAGAAACAACACCAGCTATCACCCAAAGACCTCCTCGGATCAGGCGGTTTTTGTAATACTTACGAATAAAGGCGTCAAGTTTCGCCAGAAGAATGTTTGTACCGGTATTCACTGTGGTTTATACTGTAAAAAGGCTAACGGTAAAAGTACTTAATTATTTTGACTCTGAGCGATGGCCAATGCCTCTTTAAACGTCATAATTTGGCCATCTACACGTCCTAAAAGAAACACATCTGGCACGCCCATCTTCTTTAGATCATTTTCAAACAACAATGCCTTTTTGAATGATCGAAACCTCGCAAGCCGCAGTTTCTCTCGATTGTCAAACTCTTTTGACTCCAACCCCCGCAATTCGTCAAGGTAAGCCTCCAGGTTAAAGTCGCCGGAAAAATTCAGATGTACTTCAAAAAAAATGCCCTCTGGTTGGTCCGAGTTTTCGACCAAAACCTCATTGGCAACGACAAGCTTGGCATTAGCGAGGAAGAGACTGTCGTTCACCAGTTTTAACGAGTCAAGGCGTTGGGAGAAACGAACTACCGTTGAATCTTGTTTGATTTGTGCCAGAGAAGTGGATGCCTGTTGATGTTTCCATGCGAACCAACAAAGCCCCGTTGTTGTAACCAAAACCAGAATAGACAACAACACATTGATGCGTATGGACTTTTGAAGCCTGACCTTGTCAATATTTTTGAGATACGCCGACTCCTTAGGTGACTTTATGTCGCCATCGATCAGAAATTTGACCGGTTTTTTTGTTGGTTTTTGAGTCAAACGACGAGTACTTGATGCTATACAATTATGAGGATTTAATTACAAAATTGGGTAATAATCTCGCTACTTTCGTAAGTGGTTAGGTACGGTTTTTGATCGTTATGGAGTAAAATTGAAAGTATATGAAAATGAAAAGAGGAATAATAGCAACGGTTTTTTTAATTTCACTTACCCTTTTGTCCTTTACGACAAGTAAGCAGGAAGTAGCCTGGGAGCACTGGAATGAAGGCTTTCAGAAAGCGAAGGCAGAAAATAAGATTGCCTTAATCGATACCTACACAGCATGGTGCGGATGGTGTAAAAAAATGGACAGAGACACGTACGAAGATCAGGCCATTATCGATAAAATCGGCAAAAACTTTGTGCCGATTAAATTTAATCCGGAACTTGGAGATAAGTATCAGATCGGCGATACTACGGTTGATGGTCGTACACTTTTAGGGGCCCTAAGCAAAGGGAAAAGTAGCGGATACCCAACCACTTTTTTCTATCTCCCAAAGCAAAACCAAATGTTACAATATCCAGGATACATGGATGCCCAAAAATTTGGTAACTTGCTCGACCGAATTGCGGAAATGCACGAAGGTGCATCTTCTGCTAATTAACGGTAGAGTATCTAATTAAAAGACGTACATAATTCGTTGAAACTTAGGAAATTGTACGGCAAGCTTCTCGAAAATATAACCATCGAGGTGGCTGGAGCCGAGGGCAATTGCATTGCCCGTTGGGAAGGGAAAGTAGTGTTTGTTAAGAATGCAGTTCCAGGTGATGTTTGCGATTTGCGCATTATTGGCAAGAAGAAAAAGTTTCTTTTAGGAGAAATTGTAACCTTACACAAATCAGGAAAGGACCGCGTAGACCCCTTTTGTGATTTCTTTGGAAGCTGTGGTGGTTGTAAATGGCAACAAATGCAATATCCTGCTCAGTTAGAATTTAAAACACAACAGGTAAGAGACGCTTTTGACCGTATTGGTAAGCTCGAGTACGATACTGTGCCGGGCGCTCTTGGAAGTGAACTAACGCAGTTCTATCGGAACAAAATGGAGTACACCTTTAGTCACAGTCGATGGTTAACCCGTGAGCAACTCAACAGCGAAGAGTTTATTGAAGAACCGGGTTTGGGATTTCACGTGCCACAACGGTTTGATAAGATTGTACACATTGAGAAATGCTGGCTACAGGAAGATACCGCAAACAAGATCCGAAACTGGTGTTTCGAGTATGCGCTGACTAATAAGCTCAGCTTTTACAATGCTCGGAGTCAGGAGGGACTATTGCGCAATTTGATGTTGCGCAATAACAGAAAAGGCGACTGGATGGTGCTACTCACGTTCAAGTACAACGAGGAAAAGGTTATTCGCGATATGCTTGATTCACTGTCAAAGCAGTTCCCGATGATTACATCGTTGCTTTTTTCGATCAACGAAAAGGTCAACGACAGTATTTACGACCTGGACATTAAATGTTATCAGGGAGAGGCCTTCTTAACCGAGCATCTGGAAGAACTTCAGTTCAAAATCAGGCCTAAGTCTTTTTTTCAAACAAATCCAACCCAAGCCGAGGTGTTGTACCGAACCGCTCTCGATTTTGCGGGCCTTACCGGTGAAGAAAACGTATATGACCTGTACTGTGGAACCGGAACTATTTCCTTGTTTTTGGCGAGAAATGCAAAGTCGGTAGTAGGTATCGAAAGTGTGCCTCAGGCCATAGAAGACGCCAATGAAAATGCCAGGGCCAACGGAATTAACAACTGCCGTTTTGTGGTAGGTGATATGAAGGATGAATTGAACGACGAGTTCACCACTACGTATGGTAAACCCGATGTAGTGGTTACCGACCCACCTCGTGCAGGAATGCACAAAGATGTTGTTGAGCAGTTACTCAAGTTGAAGCCACCTAAATTGGTTTATGTGAGCTGTAATCCGGCAACACAGGCGCGCGACCTGGACCTAATGCGAGATGTTTATCAAATCGACCAGGTGCAACCCGTTGATATGTTTCCCCACACACATCATGTAGAGAACGTGGTGCTGCTCAGTTTGAAGCAATTACCTTAGCTCCAGATGTTCACCTTGCGTGGACGTGCTTTTTCTACCTCAATGGTTTGACCATTGATCTCTTTCCCGTTCAACTCTTCAATGGCTTTTTCTGCCTCCTCATCGTTTGGCATTTCAGCGAAACCAATGCCTTTGTGTTCACCTGTAACACGGTCGTACACCACCTTTGTATAGTCCACTTCGCCGTACTTGGTAAACAAGATTTCGAGGTAATAGGCGTTAATGGTCTCCGGAAGGTTTTTTATTACTAAATTCATGTGATCTTGTCCAAAATTGGATGAGCAAAGTTACGGATTTATCTACCCATAATCCGAAAGGAAAAAACGAATTACTTTTGCCAGACATGAGTACGAACAAGGTTTCTATCGTCATTCTAAATTATAACACCAAAGCGCTGTTGGACCAATTCCTTCCTGGTGTTTTGGAAACCAACTACACGGGTTTCGAAGTAGTAGTGGCCGACAATGCATCGCAAGATGGAAGTGCCGATCTTGTTCGTTCAAAATATCCTGAGGTAAAGCTGATCCAATTGGATCAGAATTATGGTTTTGCCGGAGGGTATAACAAAGCTTTGGCTCAACTAAATACTCCTTATTGGGTATTGCTCAACAGCGACGTTGAAGTCGATCCCAATTGGCTGGAACCATTGATGCAAAAAATGGAATCAGACAACAACATAGGTGCGGTGCAACCCAAAATTTTGGATTATGAGAATCGCAATATGTTGGAGTATGCAGGTGCATCGGGTGGATTCATTGACAAATATGCCTATCCCTTTTGCCGAGGACGAATCTTCAACGAACTAGAAGCCGATAACGGACAGTACAACGAAGAGCGAAAGGTCTTTTGGGCAACGGGTGCGGCCCTTTTGGTTAGAGCCGAATACTATACGAGCCTTGGAGGCTTAGACGAGGACTTTTTTGCTCACATGGAGGAAATTGACCTTTGTTGGAGATTGAAAAACGCAGGGAAAGAGGTTTGGGTTTGCCCGGATGCCCATGTGTATCATATGGGAGGTGGCACTCTGTCAAGCCTAAGTTCACGAAAAACGTTTCTTAACTTTAGAAACAACCTGGCGTTGATTACCAAAAATCTACCATTTGGTCAATGGTTACGGGTTTTTTCCGTGCGTTTGATACTGGATGGAATTGCCGGATGTAAGTTTTTGATGGATGGAAAACCCAGCCACACACTGGCCATTGTAAAGGCACATTGGTCATTTTTTATTCGGTTTGGTTTCTGGTGGAATAAACGCAAAAAGGCACCTGCCCCTATTTCGTTTAGGAACCACGATGGCATGTTTGATCTAAGCCTTATCTACCAACATTATGCCAAAGGGGTACGTCACTTTAGCGAGCTGGATTCTACAGATTCACTGACATAAAGACCACAAAAAAGGCCTTCCCATAAGAGAAGGCCTTAATGATTAACAAGTTTAGGTTCCTATTCGACTACTAAACGCTTCATGCTAGATGCGTTTTCCGCGTTGATCTGCACGAAATAAACACCAGATGAAACACTTGGTAGTTCCAACGAAGTTTGAAGTTCGTTGCTTACGTTTTGAGTGAATACTACATTACCCAATGCGTCAGTCACGGTAAGACTAACAATTGGCTGAATTGCAGAGATTTGAACGAAGCCATTGGTTGGGTTCGGATATACGTTAGCAATTAAAGTAAAATCGCGAACGCTGCTCTTGTCCCATGTCATGATGTCGCTAAGTCTTCTTGGGAATATTTGGTAACCAGCATCCAGTGGGAATGCCGAGTTGTCAAATTGCCCACCGATACCAATGATATCCATTGTGTCGCTGATTACTGGCTGACCAACGATGTCAGTCAAGTCGCGATCGATACGGATTTGGAACGTGTCTGTACCGTTTGTAAGAGCTACGTTGCCGTTGTTAGGCCAAACAGTTGTTGTGTCAGCGATCCAAACCTTACGGATTTCGATGAAGTCAGACTCCGTGTCTTCTGATGGCTTGCTAACAACAACCGGGTCTTTCAATGTGTTTCCAGTGCTGTTCACTTTAATGCTGTCAGCAAACACTTCAATAAGACCGTTATACGAAGTAATCTCACCTCGTACCGTGATTTCATCTCCTTCTGTTACAACGTAGTCGTTTACATCACGGAAGTTGAAGATATTCATACCGGCAGTTGAGTCGATGATGGTGAAGGATAGTCCGGCGTTTCCGTCGAGGTCAATACCGTATACAATACCCTTTATCTCAACTTTCTGACCATCAAGTGCTGGCTCCCAGTTAGCGTCGTTTCCACGTACATCTTTGATGTCTGCAACCAGGTAATCATCGTTTTCGATGGTAATAGTCATAGAAGAATCTGCACCTATTTCTGCACCGGTTGAAACGTTTCTAAGCTTTAACTCAATTGTTTTGTCAACGTCGGTCATGCTGTTATCGGTGATCATAATAGTGATCGACTCGTCAGACGTAGATCCAGCAGCAAATGTTAGCGTAGTTGGGCTTGTAGCCGTATAGTCGGTTCCGCTAACTGCTGTACCACCGGTAATTACAACATCAACCATAGTAGCATCAGTTCCTGATGGGTTGTTGATTGAAACATTCACCATGATGTTACCGTCATTTTCCATTACGGTTTCACTTGTACTGCCAAATGCAACTTGTGGCATGGTGGGAACATAGCAATCAGAAGTGTGAGAGCCAAGGTAGGTGAAGGTGTTTTGAGGGTAAACATCCCACTCAGTTACACCAGTTGTCCAGTTAGACTGTCCACCTTTAATGGTTGACTTTCGAACCAATGTGTGTTCCTTACTTGAACCAGAACCAACGGCCCACTCAGTTCCTGGATCCATACCTGGAGTTCCAAAGATGTCAGTGGAGGTCTTCGTCTTGATGTTTACAATAGCCAATGCATCGTCGCCATTGTAGTAAGTAGCCGAACCTGTAGTGTCAGCAGCGGCAAGAATGGTAGCATCAGCGCCAGAATTAGCAATGATGTAAACATCGTATGCAGCAAGCATTCCGTTCATGTAAAAAGTGTCTGGATTAGAACTTCCACCGTTCAAACGCACGATGGCATAATCCGTAAGATTAATTGCGGCATTCGTTGGGTTGTAGATCTCGATCGCCTTGTTGTTTCCTGATCCTTCAATGTACTCTGAAAAATACAAATCAGAACACTGCCCAAAAGCAGTCAGATTGACCATTATAGCGCCAATCGCTAATAGGAGTAGTCTTTTCATTTTGTCAAATTTTTGTGTAATACGTTAGCACGAAATTAGGATTTTTGGTTGCAGAATGCCACTTTCTGGCTGTTTCGGCCCGCGTTTTTAGGATTGTCACAGTTAAGTCCTTAACTGGTAGGGAGTTAGTTTGTCGAATTTCTACAAAGGCCAGTGGTGAATTGAGAGTTGACGGTGGTAAAAAGCCAGGTTGCCTGGTGCTCCAAATGTCGTTTGCATGCGTTTTCTTGTAAAAGAGTAGTTATGCGAAAAATCAACACACACACCACAGGTCCGATTGCGGATATCGCATTTCTACTCTTAGTATTCTTTTTGGTAACTACCCAATTCCCGAAGGAAGAAGGCATCACAACCACAATGCCACCAATCCATGCGGCCCGGTCGCCCAATCCAAGCCAGACAATTGAAATTTGGTTAAACGGACAGGATGAGATCATGGTGGATGGTATGCGAACCACGCTAGACGAGTGTTCCAACAACATATTTAACACCCTTGCCAGTGCTCCGCGTGATTATCGGGTAAGCCTTAAGTCTCATGTAGGAGCGAGTTACAGTGCTTATGTAGAGGTGTACGACGCAGTTAAAAAGGCCTATAAACTGGTTCACGACCAGGAGTCGTTGGCCCTGTATGGAAAACGGTTTAATTCACTTACGGTTGAAAACCAAAAGTTCATTCGTACCGAAATCCCAATTCGAATAATGGAATCCGATTTGATTAACCAATGATCGTATATGAAGTTGTGTATTTTTGAAAAAAAAGCATGGCTTACAGCGAACATTTAGCGGATCGAATCCGACAAAGACTCAAAGAACAGAAAGCACCTTTCGAAGAAAAGAAAATGATGGGTGGCCTCTGTTTTATGGTAGACGATAAAATGTGTGTTGGAGTGGTAAAAGACGATCTAATGGCACGGATTGGTGAAGAATTACAGCTGGCTAATATGGATCGAACCGGGTGCCGACCAATGGATTTTACCGGTAGACCAATGAAAGGTTATGTCTTCGTTTCACCAGAGGGAGTCGACCATCAAGATGACCTGGAACATTGGGTCGACCTGTGTTTACAATTCAATCCCATGGCAAAGTCAAGCAAGAAGAAAAAGAAATGACGGAAGAGGAAAAGAAGAGTCTGGCCGCTCAGTTGAGAAAACCAAGTGGGGAAATAGGTGTTGAAGTGGCCGATTTTATGAATAAAGGAAACGAGCTTATTAATCGGAATACCATTAAACAGCTAAACCTAAAAGACAGACAAACCGTACTGGAGGTAGGAATGGGGAATGGTAAATTCATCCCGGAGCTGTTGGAGATAGCGCAAGACCTACACTACATTGGTTGTGATTTTTCCGAACTAATGGTGTCAGAGTCCAAAGCAAATAACAAGGATCTTGTCGAGAGGGGAATGGTGCAGTTTCATCACACAACGGCCAGTGACCTTCCGGTTGGCGATCAATCAGTTGATTCCATCTTTACCGTAAATACCTTGTACTTCTGGGAAGATCAATCTGCTATTCTCAATGAGTTCAAACGGGTTTTGAAACATCAGGGGCAGCTTGCAATTGGCATCCGACCAAAAGCATTGATGCGGCACTATGGCTTTGTTAAGTACGGTTTCAATATGTTTGATCCGGAAGATGTAGTTTCCTTATTGGAAGAACATGATTTCAAACAGGTGAACTATGTATTGATTGATGAGCCTGACTTCGAAACGGAAGAAGAACGATTCGAAGTTAAGTCGTTGGTAGTGGTTGGTCAGGCGTGATAAACATTGCATAAATCCGTAAATAGTTGTAAAATGGCTGCTGAATTATGCATGTTATGAAACAACCAAAACTAGTACTGTTTGGCCTTATTCTTGGCGCGTTATCATTAACTCTGGCCAACTGCACGGAAGATGAAGATCCTCGTTTTCAGGACAACCCCGAAACAGGCTGGGTTCAATTTGACGGTGATAACAACACCATGAAAGTGAAACACAAAGTAGGCGATACCACCTGCCCTCAGAAAATTGGAAAGTTGATGATCTTCAAGAACGGTGTAAATGATACCGGAAACAATATACCTGATATCGACTCGGTTTCCGCGAGAATTAACCACGCGTCAATCAATGGCTTTTTTGGTACTCCGGGCATGACTTACTTTGGTTTTGCCGATTCCCTAAACTCGGTGGAAATCGAATTTGAGTTCAACTGTGCAAGCGCAGAATCGGTTAACACAAACGTTCCATTGGTGTTCTATCGGGGAGAGGACTCCATGGGCCAACAAATTGTCAACCTCCAGGTCGAGGTATTCGACTAGGTCACGGCAGTATCAATAGAGGGTCAGATTGTTCTGGCTTGGAAGCATTCGTACAACCGAAATCCAGTCGGTCACATCATCTATGTATTATACTTACTCAATCACAAATACATAGCAATGAAAAACGTACACATTACTCTTGCAATAATTCTGTGCTCAGCAACAGGGTTACAAGCACAAACATGGACCGAAGTTGTTACGGATCGACCCGATGATGGGAACAATACGGCCTTGTTAGACGGATCCAAGTTGGAGTTTTATCACGACGAGGATGCCGACTCTCTTTGGTTTCGATTTACTACCAGAGAGATAACATCAACACAAGAAGCAGAACTCGGCATTAACCTTATGGTGAACATTCCAGGGGGAGGAACCACCTTCGATTTTTGGGGTTCTCAGAATCAGGATGCCTATCATAAACTGGTAACCGCCTGGGTAACCGGATCTGCACCGTCCAACTACACCGGAACCATAGGGGTAGCCAATGCCAGCGGCGTTTCTGCCAATAATTTCACAAACCTTTCCTCCGATAATTTAACAATTGTTGTTGATCCGGATGAAAAGACCATTGTTATTGGAATGAAGCGCGAAGATCTTATAACCGACTCTGAGATGTCGGGATCTTCTACCACTATGAAAATTGCTGGTGCCGTAGGCTCAAACATGAGTTGGAACGACGATTTGCATTCTCCTACTGCCGAAATTACCGTTTCGGGTACGGCGGGAGTTGAATTGATCAAACAGCAAGACCACGTGTTTCGTGTTTTCCCAAATCCAGCAAACGAATCAGTTACCATTTTTCAGGGTGAAACGAAACCAAGTAGGTTAACCATGGTAGATGTTACGGGTAGAATAGTAGCACAACATTCTTTAACCGACGTTTCCTCTACACTGGATTTGAGGGAGTTCGAAAATGGAGTTTACAGTCTGATTGTGCAAACCGAAGATGGGGTTGTGCTAACAAAACAAGTGGTTGTAAACCACAACTAAACGTCTTTAAAAATTTATAGGTTTGAAGTCGGCCATTTGGCCGACTTCTTTGTTATAAGAGAATAATTATGGGAAAAATTTCAGAGGCCTTGAGCCCGTTTCACAAGGATTTTATTCTAAAACAGAAGATGTTTTTTGTTGCCACTGCGCCTAAGGGAGGACTGATAAACCTGTCTCCTAAAGGGCTCGACTCCTTCCGTATCTTGGATGACACCTCGGTGTTGTGGCTTAATTTAACAGGAAGTGGAAACGAAACCGCAGCACATCTACTGGAAGATAGTCGAATGACTATTATGATGAACGCCTTTGAGGGTCCGCCAATGATTCTTAGGTTATACGGACAAGCTCGATCCATACACCCAAGAGACGATGAATGGTTGCAATACATCACCATGTTTGAGCCATCTCTGGCTGCCAGGCAATTGATCTTGCTAAAAGTGGAGAAAGTAATGACTTCGTGTGGTTTTGGCGTACCTCTTATGGAGTATCAGGGAGATCGTGAACAATTGCCCAAATGGGCGGATAAGAAAGGTGAGGAAGGCGTTCAGGCGTATTGGCGAGAAAAAAATACGGTTAGCCTTGATGGCAAGCCTACCGGACTCTTTTCAGATTAGCGCTAATCGATGTGCCAATCGAAATTCTTCCGAAATATTGGAAGTGTGCGATAGGGCAAACGACTAAGACGAACCATCCTGTTGGAATAAGGGTCGTTCAGTACAATGTTGCCATCTTTTAGAAGTTGATACGACCAATATTGTTCTTCCATCTCCCGGCTAAATCTCAGCAATTTCTTTGTGGTATCCACCATCAAACTATAATCAGTAAATACATCCATTGAGTCTTGTACAATGAAATAACCCTTCCGATGGAAGAAGGCGTTTTTCCAGTTTGGTAGGTGTTCAACCTTAAACCCACCGTGCAGCATCGGGCGGGCCTCCAAATCGTCGTTCCAGTTTCCCGTGCTTGCATATGGATATAGTACATCGGCCATAAAGAAGGCCAGTATGGCAAACTTGGTGAAGTAATATACAGAATTGGTTTTTTTGAATACAGGAACCCAACGCTCGCCTGGTGCTGCCTTTGAACCCATTAGTAGTTTAAAAACGGCCTTTAAGTCGGGCCACAGAATAAGAATACACCCAGTAAGGAGAAAGGTCGAAAACAGTTTAACTGAAATGTTAAAACCAAAATTGATGGCAACCACGTTTGCCATTATAATAAGACCAATAAATGCGCCCAGTCGAAACGTCCTACGAAACAACAGAAGC
The DNA here is from genome assembly GCA_017640445.1 of Bacteroidia bacterium. Classification (GTDB taxonomy): domain Bacteria; phylum Bacteroidota; class Bacteroidia; order NS11-12g; family UBA9320; genus UBA987. The sequence continues at coordinate 55,180 of JAEPQQ010000001.1, forward strand.
GATGCCGCGGCCACTTCAAGAAGGCCGGCAAAAACGGTATACCAATAGGAACTTCCAACCGCCGACCAATACAACAGGTCGGGTGTTATTTGCCCCATTGGAGTGTAAGCCGTATTGGGTTCAGGTAGAAAAAATTGCCACTTAAACACTTTGTTAAGCCCATAGGATAGTAGTTGGTAGGCAATATAGTATCGAAGAAGCGTAGTGAACCAAAATGAGAGTGTGGATCGATTTATGTTTTTAAAGAATAAAGTAAGTACGGATGCCAAAATCAGACCGAGCATCACAAGAAGAAAAATCAGACAGTACATGGCCCGTGTGTCTGATGAAAGAAACGTCGATATCTCATCACGGTATAACAGGTGACCAACCTGAGCAATTAGGGGAGAGAGAAATGGTTGAAGAAGAAGGCCTGTATTGGGAAGCAGTTGAGTGTTGGTTGGAAAACAAATGATAAAACCAACAAAGAACACAAGCACAAAATAAAAAGACCAATTACTTAGTCTCAACATCGAAGTGGGATATTGGTCTTGGTTTCCCATCGGCCAAAGCTAAGGTTGAACGTTTTAAAATAAAACGGGTAATGCCTGTAACCTTTTTGGTCATTGCCCGTATGAAATCAATAAACGTAAATATGAATCAAGTTAAACCTATCCTGATAGCATGTCTTTTGATCCTTTCAATCAAAGGTTTTGGTCAGACAAAAAAGATTGCAAACGCCAGTCATGCATCTCACGGTCCGAGCTTCAATTGGGTATCAACAGACAATCTGGGTTTTATAATGGAATACGAAGATCTTCCAAAGCAACCGATTAACCTTCCATTGGATACTTCTTCAATAAAGTTAGAGGACTTTGATACCATGGAGATTGAGCAACCTACTCCGGTTGATACAGCGGTATACGAAGAAGTAAGTCGAAACAGTACGCTCATAATCGATGAGGCTACGTCTCAAGAAGGCTCGGGTAAGGTGAAAAAATCTAGCAGTAGCAAGACTCCGGCAAAACCTAAGAAGAAACGGAAAAAGAAGAGACGTAGAGTGCGATACGGAAGTCTCAAATCTGAAATTAATGATTTGGATCGACCAGACTACGCATCCCACAACGAGGGTCAAACTGCCGGCATTGGTTGGTTTTCGTTCATTTTGCTGATTCCAATTGGCTTTCTAATGTTTAAGAAATCGTGATTTTTTAATTGATTTCAGATCGTTTTGACGAAAAATGAAGAGTTTTGCCTCATCATTTTGAGTCTATGTTACGAAACGTATCAATTTTGAGTATGGTGCTGGTGTTTACCGCCAGTTACCTTTCTTGTGGTTCTTCAAAGTCCGTAAACAGGTCTGTTGGGAAGAAACCCAAAAACATAATTTTTTTGATTGGGGATGGTATGGGATTGACGCAAATTTCGACCCTGTTTATGGAACGCGACAATACCAGTAGTTTTGAACGGTTTAAGAGCATTGGCTTTATCAATACTCCTTCTGGAAGTCACAAAATAACAGATTCGGCGGCTGGTGCAACGGCGTTTTCCTGTGGGGTGAAAACCTATAACAATGCTGTGGGTATGGGCCTGGATACCACTCCCGTTACTAATTTAGTTGAGCTGTTTTCAGAGCAGAGGTATAAAATTGGCATGGTTGCAACCTCCTCCATTACCCATGCAACTCCCGCATCATTTTATGCGCATGCGTCACACCGAAACAAGCACTACGACATAGCCGGGCAATTGCTGTCCTCAAGCGTCGATTTTTTTGCTGGAGGTGGTAAGAAGTTTTTTAGAGACCTCGATCGCGAAAGCAAACTTTATAACTGGCAGATTGATTCTTCTTTCTGTTGCAGTATTCCTGATTCACTCGAGTTGGACCCGGAGAAGAAATATGGGTACCTGTTGGCTTCCGATGGTATGCCCAAAATGAGTGAATCTCGTGGCGATTTTCTTAAAACAGCGTCTCTTGCAGCACTGAATTATTTCGATAAGGACCCATATTTTATTATGATTGAAGGTTCACAGATCGATTGGGGGGGCCATTCAAACGACTATGATTATGTGGTTTCTGAGTTGAAAGACTTTGACCAAACCATTGATGCCATTCTCGATTATGCCGAAAAAGACAAGAATACCCTTGTAGTGGTAACCGCCGATCACGAAACAGGAGGTCTTTCGCTTGGAGGTCCTCAGTACGTGGATAGCAATGGAAAGAAGAGACAGCGTTACAATGCCATTGAACCTTCTTTTAACACCGGTGGGCACACATCGACACTAATCCCGGTATTTGCTTACGGGCCAGGTGCTGAGCACTTTCAGGGAGTGTACGAAAACAACGAGATTTTTAATAAGATCAAAGCGCTGATGCGCTGAGACTACTTGTCAAAAATGCGCGTGGTGTTCAGTATCTCAAAAACATAGGTTTGTTTCTTGTAGTCGAGTACCGTCACAGGAATTTTATACACCTTGGACCCATCTCCAAGTTCAACCGATAGCACCCGTGGAACTGTTGCAGGGTCGTCGCTGTCAAAATAGAGACAGTTCTGAACGCGCAGCTTGGTGAGGTCAACACTGTTTTCTTCCGCAGATTTTCTGAGTTTACCAATGTTGTCCTTAAATCGTTGCGTCATAGGGCCGATCATCTTTTCCCTAATTTGTTGATCCGTTTGGTCAATGGTCTGCTTCGGAGAGAGATAACGGGCAAGATCGGGTTCAGCAAAAAATGGATTTATTATTTCCCAGTTTTGGGTTTGTAACACTGCTAAGAAAACATCACATACTTCGTGATAAGCCATCATGACATTGGTTTCCTGGGCTTCGGCAATTTCAATTGTTGAGTTGGGCTGTTCAGGCTCACTGGCCGCCTCCGTTTTTTCGGTCTTGGAGACCTCTTCCGAACTTGAGGAGTTCTTCTTAAACAGTTTACACGAGCAGAAAAGAAATACGACACTTACATAAAGGAAAATTCTCATAACTCAAAAATAGCAGAAATTGTTCCAGCCGTTTGGTTTGGTTTTTGAACTATATATAACAACAAACGGTTAGCGACAGCGAAACAAGCGCAATACCGTGCGACAGAGACAGTTTAGATCAAATTTAGTGTATATATTATGAGACAAATACTTCTACCTTTAGCAACATTATTCGTTTTGGTTTTTACCGGATGTTCGGACGACCTGGACATCAATGCAGGAGTTCCGGAAGCCAGCATATCGTACGACTTTTGGGCAGGTGCCCGCAACGTTGAAGTAGATGGGGAAATCTTCAACGATGGAAACGTGCACATTGAATCAGTTGAGTTGGAAATTGCCATGTACGACGAGTATGGTCATTACATCAATTCTGTATTTCAAACTCTATGGGTCGACCTGAGGCCGCAAGACAGTTTCGTGTTTGCTACCGACGTTAGAGAGGTGGGTGTGTTTGATGTTGAGGTGCTTCTTCACCGGCTAAATTAGCGCAATACGTATAGGTCTTGGTTGGCTCAATTCCTAAATTAGTAAAACAGTTTAGAACCTAAGCTGTTACCTTTGTGCCCAATTGGCAAATAGAATGTTTGGACTCTTTAACAACAATAAGGGAGGCGGGAAATCATGGTTGACACTCGATGCGGTAAAGCAACTGGATGATATTCTTGAGGAATCGTTTCAGCATCCTGTGGTTCTATTCAAGCACAGCACCCGTTGCAGTATCAGTGCAATGGCAAAGTCTAGGCTTGAACGCGAATCCTCTGCAGAAGATCCCGTAATCTATTATTTGGATTTGATTGCATATCGAGATGTTTCGAACGCAATTGAGTCGCGTTTTGGTGTTCGCCATGAAAGTCCTCAGGTAATTCTGCTCAAGGACGGAAAGGTCGTCTATCATGCGTCGCATGGTGCCATTAATATTCATGATTTGAAATCGTATGCAGCATAACCCAGAAGGAATGGAACTAATTACCACGCACATTGCAATGACCAAAGACATGGGGGTTCACGGAAACCTCTTTGGTGGTATTATGATGGCATGGATCGATGAGGCAGCGTCGGTTATGGCATGCCAGGTGTGTCATACACCCAATATGGTTACGGTTAAGATTGAAGAATTGATCTTTCAGAAAAAGGTTAAAGAAGGCTTTCTAATCAAAATATACGGAGAGGTGGCTGAAATTGGGCGGTCGTCTATCACCTTGACCATAGAAGCGCGAAAAGGCAGTGTGTACAGTGGAGAGGAAGACCTGGTTTTGTCAACCAGAACCACCTTTGTACGCATCGATGAGGCAGGTGATCCAACTCCGATCCCATCTCCTGTGAGAGAGCGGTTTAATCACCTTAGCAAATATGCTAAGTAAGTCTCTTCTGATTTTCTCCTTTTAGCTTTTTGCAATACTTTTGAAACCCCGCAGAGGCGGCAGGTAATCATATAAATTCTGAAGAAATGTCAAGCACAGAACAACTCAAAAACACAACGTTAACACATGTCCACGAAGGCCTGGGTGCCAAGATGGTGCCTTTTGCAGGCTATAATATGCCCGTTCAGTATTCCAATCTCAGAGAGGAACACATGGCGGTACGTAATTCTGTAGGTGTTTTCGACGTGTCTCACATGGGTGAGTTCGTTGTAAAGGGTGAAGGTGCTACAGCCCTGTTGGAGTGGGTTACTTCCAACGACATCGGAAAAATGATTGATAAGCAGGCACAGTACAACTGCCTGCCAAATAAAACAGGCGGTATTGTTGATGATTTGATCGTATACCGCTGGGATGAGCAGGAATACTACCTTGTAGTAAATGCCAGCAACATTGAGAAAGACTGGAACTGGATTGTAAGTCAGAATGAAGAGAAAGGGTTTGGAGCCGAACTGGAAAATATTTCCGACAAACTTTCCCTGCTTGCCGTTCAAGGTCCGAATGCCGAAAAGTTGATCCAGAAACTTACAGATGTGGACCTGGGTGCTATCAAGTTCTATCATTGGGATGCTGGTCAGGTAGCCGGAATTGATGATGTTATTATCTCAAATACGGGATATACAGGTTCTGGCGGATTCGAGCTATATGTTTGGAATAAAGATGCAGAGGCTCTGTGGAACGCTGTACTGGAAGCCGGAAAGGAATTTGACATCTTGCCTTGTGGCCTTGGATGCCGTGATACACTACGTCTTGAAAAGGGGTATTGCCTGTACGGTAACGACATCAACGACGAAACGTCTCCAATTGAAGCAGGCTTAGGTTGGATCACGAAGTTCGACAAGCCTTTCGTTAATTGGGAACACCACGCTAAGATCAAAGAAGACAAACCGTCGAAACGTCTGGTTGGATTTGAGATGATTGATCGGGGAATCCCAAGACAGCATTACCCGATTCTTGATGGTGAGGGAAATAAGATCGGAGAAGTAACAAGTGGTACGCAAAGCCCGTCGTTGGGTAAAGCCATCGGAATGGGATATGTAGCCCGTGGTTTTGGCAAAAGTGGTACTGAAATATTCGTAGAAATCCGCGGTAAGGCGGTGAAAGCCCAGGTAGCCAAGCTTCCTTTCTTGTAGAAATAACGATTCTGTTTCAACGTGCTCAAGGCATAGGGCTGATACAGTATTTTGAGTCAATGCGGTTACGTCGTACTTTTGATGTTCCACGTTATCGCATATGTTTTGGAAACGCAAAAGAGAATTCACAGGAGAAGGTGATGCTGAATTCGATGAATTAACACATCGGAAGGAGCGCGAAATAGACCAGGTACGGCAATGTACTCTGTTCATCAGCAGTAAATACAAGGAGATCATATTCGTTCCTATTGGTGAGGTTGAATCCTTTATGCACCGTGAACTGGATTCGGTGGTGGTGAAACCGTGGCCCATGTCAATTGGGGAGCTGCAGGAAGAGATAGAAAACACCCTCAATAAGTACCAAAACCGTGTGGCCGACCTGCCACCTTCTAACCAAACCTGGTATTCTTTGAATGCGAGTAAAGCCAAGTCGCAGCGATCGTTTAAGGTAGATTATATTGATGTAAATCTCTTTACCGACACACATCGGCCGTATGGGGAGGGAGAAGTAGAGCGTATTCGGGTAGATGCTGCCCCCAAAGACCGACTCCAGAATAGCTATGTGCTCACGGGTGTGAGCCACCTGTTGGAAACCGGGGTGGCGCAGACGGTTATCGATATTTTCAACGCATGTGAGAAAATAAGGAATTAAGTTTTGTTATGAGTTCTTATATAGCCCGAATAAATAAGGCCCTGGAGTACATCGACCAACACCTTGATGAAGAAATCAACGTGTCAAAACTGGCAAACATAAGTGGGTTTTCCTTGTATCATTTTCATAGAATCTTTAAGGCAAACGTACGCGAATCTCCCTACGATTTTTTACTTCGATTAAGACTTGAGAAAGCAATTTTCCTTTTGAAATACAGAAGGCAGTTAAGTATCGCAGAGGTAGGGTATGAAAGTGGTTTCTCTAGTCCCGAAAACTTTTCGAGGCTGTTTAAAGAACGTTATGAAGTGACACCAGGCACCTATCGGAAAAATACGGAATTACACAAAAGCAGGATTCATCAAGAACGCCAGGAGAACGACTTTTACATTCGCATCGAACAAAGTAGGGAAATGCCAAAGGCATCCTTTACATTGGAGATTGAGCAGATGCCAGAGACACCAGTTGTGGTTGCTAAGGCTATTTTTGGCGCAGATGGAAGTGGTTTGGTGGAAAAATATCTAAGCTTGATGGATTGGGCGCAAGAACACGGAATCAACATCAAGGGGAATATGACCCGGTTTGGAATGTCCATTGATAATCCAGAGGTTACACCCGCCAGCAAGTATAGGTACGACTTTGCTCTGAAAGTGGAGGGAAATCCACCGTTGGCCGAAGGACTTGAATGGTCTTCCATCCCATCAACCGAATACGCTACGGTTCATGCGCAGGGTTCACTGGATACTGTGGCCCAGGCATGGGACTATATTTATCGCGATTGGTTGCCGAACAGTGGGTATGTGCCTGAGCACCTTCCGGCTGTGGAAGAATTTATCCAGGGTCCTGAGGAAATTGGTTGGGAAAAGTTCAATCTGAAATGTCGTGTTCCAATAACGAAAACAGAAAATGAATAAACACCTAAATCGAATTATTGTGTTGGCTGTAGTATTGACGCTAACAGCTTCCACACCCTTAAAGAAAGTAAATGAGTCACCAGACCTTGGTAAGTATTCCATGTCGTTGAACGTGAGCGACCTTAGTGCCTCGAAAGACTTCTATGAAAAGCTGGGTTTTCAGCCAGTTGAAGGACTTGGAAGTCTTAAACAGATGTGGATGGTGGTTTCCAATGGCCATGAAAACATCGGTCTTTTTCAGGGGATGTTTCCCACGAATACAATGACTTTCAACGTCGAAGATGGTCGAGGTACTCTACAAACAATCAAGGACAATGGGATTGAAGCGAATTTGATTACTGGTAAGGATACATCTGCAGGTCCTTGTTCTTTCCTGATAACAGACCCGGATGGGAACCCAATTATTGTTGACCAATTAAAGTAAGAATATGACAAAAGATATAAATGAAATACGGGAGCGGTTGGTTTCCCTGTTAAAGCGCCACCAGGATGTTTTGAAAATTGGTACCAACAAGTTTGAGAACTTTGTTGTAAACGGAACCGTCGAGGCTATGCAAGGGAAAAAGAAAGTAGATGGGATCTACTTTGCTTCAGTTGTACCTAAACCCAAAGATGTGCGGTTTTATTTCTTTCCTAGCTATACGCATAAGGAAGGACTGGGTGAATTGCCCGAGAATCTTCAAAAGGCCTTAAAAGGGAAGTCTTGTTTTTACATAAAATACATGGACGACGAGTTGGAAAAGAACCTGGGTGATTTGATTGAGCAGGCTATTGGCTTGTATCAGGAGGATGGGTTGCTGGCGAAATAGGAAAGTCAGGCTAATAGAGTCATATCTTTCGAGTGGATTATTGGTTGCGTGTCTGCTGTTACCAATGCTCCAGTCATGTTCCGTACCGTCCGATCACACGAGGTCCGGAAAGCTTCAGGACGAAACAGATACACTTGAACTCAAGTATTATGCGTTTGCCTGTTATTGCCCCAGATGGTGCCAAGAAGACCTTAAGATAGACACAGTACGTCCCGGGAGGGATTGTATTCGTCTTGAGGCGAGTCACGATTCGTTGGAGGTTCCTACAAGGTTTCTTGTCTCAGGCAATAAGTTCCGTTTCATTGGTCAATTCTACCAGGAAGCGCAATATGGTAAGGATGTGGAAGATGGAGGATTGGCTCGAACGTTTCTTTATTCATCCTTTGAGGTAGTGGACACGATAGATCACAGGAGTGGAATGTCAGAAACAGAAAGTAATGAATAAACTAAAATGGCAGCATATCGTTTATGCAACACTGTTTGTTTTTGTTGTGATTACATATGCGACCTCAAAAATTGAAACGCCATTTGACGGCGACGATACATATGGCTTCCCATTTACATTTTATATTGTGTATTCTGGTATGTGTGATCCATGTCCCGATGAACCAACACAATTCTACGGGTTTAAATTGTGGATAGACATTCTTTTCTCAGCTATCCTGGCTGTAGCAGGCCTCATAGGACAGAGATGGTTAAGGCACCGACTGCATGGAAGTAAACCCTAAGGTTTCAAACAATATATTCGCGGGCTAGCCATAGACAAATACACTGAATGGAACCCCCGGATAATATCAGAACCTACCTTAACTGGAGCTCGGGCAAAGATGCGTCAATGGCACTTCATCGACTTCAGCAAGATGGAGTAACCGTCGAAAAACTGGTTACAACGGTTAACAAACATTTTAGGCGTGTATCAATGCATGGCTTGAGGATTGAACTGTTGCAGCGGCAATCCGAGGCTCTTAACATACCCTTGCAATTAATCGAACTACCGGAAAAGCCTTCTATGGAAGTTTACGATGAGATTATGAGTGGTGCTATGTCGGAGCTAAACGAACAGGGATTTACCCACTGCGGTTTTGGCGATATTTTTCTGGAGGACCTCAGAGCCTATCGCGAAAACCAGCTGCAAAAAGTGGGCATTACTGCTTCCTTCCCATTGTGGAAGCAGGACACGCGACAACTGATTAACGATTTCATTCAGGCAGGTTTCAAGGCAGTGGTTGTTTGCCTTAACGCAAGTAAATTGGACAATTCATTTCTGGGAAGAGAGATTGACGAGGCCTTCGTTAAAGCGTTGCCCAAAGGAGTAGATGTTTGTGGGGAGTACGGCGAGTTTCATACGTTTTGCTATGACGGGCCCATTTTTAAGAATCCGGTGCCCTTCACGTTGGGTGAAAAAACGTATCGCGAATACGAAATCAAGGACGCTAACGGAGATAAGAACACCGTTACGGGGTTCTGGTTTGTGGATTTGATATAAGGAACAGCGTGGTGTAAAACAATTTGCGTATAATTGACATAAATAAATCGGTAAAAAAATGAAACAAGCCCTAGGAGTTTTTCTGATATCGATCTTGGTATACGCTTGTACTAATTCACCCAAAACGTCTCACCAGCAGCATGAGCACGAACACAACGGTACTCTCCTGCATGTTTCGTCAGACGAAGGAAAGGAATGGAACGTATTTGGCGTTCGAATAACGGGCAAGGTGTTGAGCGCACAAACCAATGGTGATTATTCAGTAATTGTGACAGAAACCCCACCCAACGGTGGACCACCACGCCATGTCCATCAGAATGAAGACGAGTTGTTCTATGTGCTTAAAGGGAAGTATGAATTCCGATGCGGAGATACAGTGATTCAGGCTCATGAAGGAGATCTAGTACACTTGCCAAAAGGCATCCCACATAACTTTGTGAACGTAGACACGGTTACCGGTATTACTATGAATACCATCACCCCCGGTGGTTTTGAACAGTTTTTCGACGACGTGGCCGAGATGTCGAAATCCACAACGTTGTCGCGTAAACAAATCGATTCGATTGCGGGCGTATACGGCGTCTCGTTTATCAGTAAGTAGAGACTTGTCTCGCAATGTGGTTTAAAGAATTAGTAGGTTTTGAAGAGACCTCACCTGAAAAGGTTAGAGAGCACCTGAGCTATCAGGATGGGTGGGTGAAATCAGAAGCAAATGGGAGGGAAATGTATGTGGGCATTCTTGAGGTACCAACATTGGATGAGTTAAAACAACGGGCGCCGTCTCTCGATTCGTTTCACTCTAGACTTCGGGTCAAGGAAGTTGTGGGAAACGTTCAGGCCCTACATGTAGAACCTCAAAACGAACACTCCGTTTTTCAGGCAGCGTCACAGTTTAACCTGCTTGAGATGGTTAGCCCTTCCGTTACCCCTGAAATGGGAATAGACCGTTACAGCCATGATCACACTCAGGGACCTGCCTGTGCAATTGCCTGTGGAGCTGGTACCATTTACAGAAACTACTTTGTTCCACTCAATGGAAAACAGGGTCAAACCAGAAACAACCAAATCAATTGTCTGGACCAGGTTGGTGAGGCACTAAACAATTCCGAATTGCAGCTCTGGAGTATGGTGAATGGTTATGCTCTTTTAAACGAACATGGGCTTTTAAAAATTAATGCCTTGCTGGGTAGTGGTAAAGTGCAACGCGATACGTTGAAGTCGCTGTTACGAGTAGGTGTTCAATGGAACACAGAGGTGACTATTGCGAAAGAAGGTCATCAGGTAACTCAGGTATATTGCTCTGCATTGCCGGTAGCGTATTCGAGCCACATCGACCCGATTTATTGGGAAAACTTCGCTACACTTATCCTGGAGGCGACCTATGAAGCGACACTCTATACCGCCTTAATCAACCATACGAAAACCGGATGTAGTAAAGTGTTCCTAACATTGGTAGGTGGAGGAGCCTTTGGTAATGAACTAAGTTGGATTTTATCTGCTTTGAGCAATGCGTTGATCAAATTTCGGAATACGCCTCTTAATGTGAGTGTGGTCAGCTATGGCCATTCCAATCGAAGGCTGCATAGCACGTTGGAGAAATTGTTGGAATAGAAGTGTTCCCACAGGGCTTTGCACCCGACAAATACTATTTTGGTTTTATATGGGTTAACTTAATAACCAAGTTTAAACGTTGCCGAAAACATGAAAACCATCTTTACTTGTGTCCTTCTAGGGATTAACTTCTGCCTGCTTGCTCAGGACACGGTCTCAATGCAACTGGACCTAACTGAACCAAGGGTAGGTCAGGAAGTCACTTTGTCATTCCCAATCGATTTTTTGACTCAGGAGGTGCAGAACCAGCTTGGAGACAGCATTTCGGTTGTACCATCTCGCTTTGGTTTATACAATCAGGGGTCGCCATTTAAAAGAACCATAAAATTCCACCAACCCGGAAACTATATAGTAGGGCCGTTTCGATTCGACATAAACGGGGAAAGAATTCAAACGGATTCACAAGAAGTAGTCGTAAAGGAGAAATTACCATTGCAAGAAGGTTTTTGGGTGCGATTGATCCAAAATGGGTCTGGAGATAACGAGATTGTGCTGGAACAGCAGATAGCAGACTCCAACGTATTCCGTGACCCGGAGGGACGAATGGAAGTGACTAGTCTGGTTGAAGAACCGCAACCAGGAGTGCAGTTTTACTTAAGTAGGCACGCCATAACAACCGTACAAAGAGGATTGGAGCAAAACGAAGTGCCTCTGCATTACAGTTTCACGCAATACCGGGTCGTATTTGATTCAGAAGTAGAAGGTATTACCTTACAACCCTGGCATTTTTCTCATCTAAAAGAAGAGATACCCAGTTTGGAGATAAAAAGGTAAGCCAGGTTTGGTCTAAAACCGTATCTTGCCTAACCTAAAAGCATTCGTATGGCAGGATTGGCTACAAAGGAAACCGACAAAAGTGTAGATGCGTTTATTCAAAGTGTCGAGAACGCATCCAAGCGCGAAGACAGTTTAGTTTTGGTAAATATGATGAGGGAAGTTACCGGGTGTGAACCCAAAATTTGGGGTGACAACTTCATAATTGGTTTTGGAAAATACACCTATACCCGAAAAGGTAGTAAAGAGGAGTTTGAATGGTTCAACCTTGGTTTTGCACCAAGAAAGACTAAAATAACTGTCTACCTGACGTTTGACATTAGCAAGGAAGAAGAGCTTTTGAGTAAACTTGGTAAATCCAAGTGGGGGAAAGGTTGTCTTTATATCAACAAGTTGGCCGATGTGGATCTTACCGTATTGCGGGAACTAATTGTGAAAAGCAAAGAGGCCACCTGGCACTAAACCACAAAAATTATTGATTTCTATGTGGTATGTGTTAGCAAATCTGCATTTAGTGTTACGGTTTCCTATCGGATGATCTCAATTTTGTAGTCTATGTCAAAAATGTCAGATCAAGTATATCGAATCGAGTCAATCAGCCAATTGCATGGCCTTATGGGGTTGGGGAAACCCAAACACCCTCTAATCTCTATTATCGACACAACAGAAATAGAAGTGACCGAAAATGAAGTGGGTGCACGAATCGTCTACGATTTTTACATGATCGCCATGAAAGACAAGAGCTGTGGTGTTGAATATGGCCGAAACTCATTCGATTTCAATGAAGGCGTTATGACGTTTTCTGCACCCGGGCAGGTGTATAAACCAACCCGGGGCATTGAAAAGGGAGAAATAAATGGCTGGATGCTTTTTGTGCATCCCGACCTAATCCGAAACACCGGTTTAGGCAGTCAGATGCATGATTACACCTTCTTTGACTACGACGTTTTTGAGGCGCTCCACCTTTCAGAAGAGGAGGAACAAACGGTAAACAATAGTGTACTCAATATTCAGCACGAATACGAACAGCGAATCGACAACCACAGCCAGCGAGTAATCGTGTCTAATCTCGAACTTCTCCTCAATTATTGCCTGCGTTTCTATGAACGACAGTTCAATACGCGAAGCAATCAAAGTTCTGGTGTGGTAGTGCAATTCGAAAAGGCCCTCCATCAATACTTTGATCAGGAACTCAACCTGGAACAAGGTCTGCCGTCCATTCAACACTTTGCCGATATCGCTCATTTGTCGCAGCACTACTTCAGCGATCTAATAAAAAAAGAAACCGGCAGAAGCACTAAGGACCACATTAATGACTTTGTAGTTGAAAGGGCCAAAAATCTCTTACTTAGCTCGGATAACTCGGTAAGTGAAATTGCCTACGATCTCGGGTTTAACTACCCACATTATTTTACCAGACTTTTCAAGTCGCGAACTGGGCATACACCTGTAGAGTTTAGAAACCTTAACTAGACACTTCCTATGTGTCTGCGTTTTGTGTAAGCCTTACTGCGTTTTGTGTAGCTCGAAGCAATAAGCTGATCGCAACTTTGTACTGTTAAACAAATCAAAAACAGTACAATGACACAAATTGATAAATCGAAACCCGTTCTTGTCACCGGAGCCAATGGTTATGTAGCCAGTTGGTTAGTGAAAATGCTCTTGGAAGATGGTATTACCGTTCATGCGGCAGTACGAGATCCCAAAAACGAAAAAAAGATTGCGCACCTTAAGGAGCTCGCTGCACATTCAAATGGAGAAATAAAGTTCTTTAAAACCGACTTACTTACTCCAGGTTCGTACACGAGTGCAATGGATGGATGTGAGCTGGTGTACCATACCGCTTCTCCTTACACCATAGATGTGAAGGATCCACTGAAGCAACTTGTGGAGCCAGCTTTGCACGGCACAGAAAACGTGTTGAACACAGCAAAGAAAGTCGCATCCGTAAAACGCGTAGTGGTAACAAGTAGCTGCGCCGCTATTTATACCGATGCGATTGACTCGGTGAACGCGCCAGGTGGTCAACTTACCGAAGACGTATGGAATACCACCGCTTCGTTGGAATATCAACCTTATTCGTATTCCAAGACACTAGCGGAGAAGAAGGCATGGGAAATTGCTGAGAGCCAGGATCAATGGGATTTGGTTACCATTAATCCGTGTGGAGTTTTTGGCCCTTCTCTTAACCCGAATGCCACTTCCGAGAGTATCAACATCCTTAAGATGTTAGGCGGTGGAGATATGAAAATGGGGGCTCCCAAAATGGGTTTTGGAATTGTAGACGTTCGTGATGTGGCCGAAGCACATATGAAAGCCGGGTTTGTACCATCTGCAAGTGGCCGTTACATCACAGCCGGACATAACTCCGACTTTCTCGAAATGGGTACAGTATTATTACCTAAATACGGCGACCAATTTCCTCTTCCCAAAAAGGCCTTGCCTAAGTGGTTGTTGATGTTAGTTGGTCCTATGACCAACAAATTATTTACCCGACAATTTATTCGGAACAACGTAAATGTGCCCTGGAGGGCCGACAATTCTAAAATCAAAAAAGAACTGGGTATCGAATTCCGACCATTAAAAGAAACTATGGAAGATTCGTTTCAGTCGTTAATCGATGACGGCATTTTAACCCCAAAGAAAAAATAATTCGAAATGAAAAAGACAATATTAATTACAGGTTCGAGCACCGGAATTGGCCGCGCTACCGTGAAGAGGTTTCAGGAAGAAGGGTGGTCGGTTGTGGCTACCATGCGATCTCCTGAAAAAGAAGAAGAACTGCAAAACCTCGAAAATGTTCTCGTAACCCGACTGGATGTGTTGAATTAAGCCTCAATTAAAACTGCATTCGCTAAAGGAATTGAGCGCTTCGGTCAGGTCGATGTAGTGTTGAATAACGCCGGTTATGGCCTAATGGGAACGTTTGAATCGGCCAGCAGAGAAAGTGTTGAGCGGCAGTTCGGAGTTAATGTATTGGGTTTGTTTGATGTTACCCGAACTGCGCTTCCTCACTTTCGATCGAACCAAAGTGGAATGTTCATCAATATTTCATCAATTGGAGGAAAGATGACCTTCCCAATTATGCCTCTTTACCACTCCACCAAATTTGCGGTGGAAGGGTTTAGCGAATCATTGCACTACGAAATGGCTCCCATCGGTGTTAAGGTTAAGATCGTTGAGCCTGGTGGGGTCGCCACGGATTTTGGTGGACGATCACTCGACTTCCAACACGACGAGTCGTTGGAAGAATACAATGGTTTTGTGAGTCAGGTAATGGGTACGTTTGAGAACATGATGAACCCAAATACCATGAGCACGCCGGAAATGATAGCAGACGTTATTTACACCGCCGCTACAGACGAAAAAGACACTCTGAGATATAGAGCGGGTGCAGACGCAGAACAACTTCTTTCTGCCCGCCAACAAATGGACGACGGACAGTTTATCGGAATGATGAAACAGCAACTTAGTTTGTAGAGCGTAACAAACGAATTTGTGTCGATAAACAAAGCGGGTCAGGCAAGTTGTCTGACCCGCTTTTTATTGAAGTGAACAGACAGTTGTGCGTTTTTCACACTTTCAATCTTATACTTGTGTGGATCTAACGAGCCATCCACATGACAGCATATCTTAACGCTTCATTCGACTATACAACCGATGAACTGGTTGGGAGCTATGACGACCTCCCGGTCTGGTCGTCTGTTCCGGGAAATCTTCTTCTTGAACACCTGCACTATTCTGAGAATCAAACCGTCGTTGACATTGGCCCGGGTACCGGTTTCCCACTATTGCCTATGGCAGCACGATTCGGTTCATCGTCGAGAGTTTATGGTGTTGATCTGTGGGAATCGGCATTAAAAAGAGTAAAGGAGAAGATTAGAGTCCGAAATGTAAGGAACGTAGAACTGTACAAGACCAATGCCTCCGAAATGCCGTTCTCAGCCCAGTCCGTTGACATGGTCACCTCTAACCTGGGAATCAATAATTTTGAGCAACCGGATGAAGTAGTGCAGGAGTGTTTCCGTATTCTGAAACCCGGTGGATATCTGTATCTCACCTCCAACCTGGTCGGTACGTTTTCAAGATTCTATGATGAATTTGTATCCGTAGTCAAAGAAGTTGGTAGCATTCAAACACTGAACCAACTACAACAACACGTTGACGCGCGAGCAACAAGCCAGAGGCTTGATTCGCTGTTTACACAACATGGTTTTTTAAATCATTCAACCATAGAAACGATTTATTCCATAACCTACTGCAATGGCAGTGCTTTTTTAAACGACTATTTCATAATTATGGCCTTTTTGCCATCGTGGAAGGAGATAGTGCCTCAAGAGCAGCATGAACAAATCTTTAGCCAGTTGGAGGATCGACTTAATAAAATAGCGGAAGAAGAAAACGGCTTAAAACTTGACGTACCAATTGCCTTGAAGGTGTTTCAGCGAGATGCATAGAACCATATCTTTGACAACAAAAAAGAGCACCTATGGACCGTTTTATGGTGAACATTGCAACAGCAGAACTAAATAGAACGAAAGACTTCTATGTTCGTTTATTTGGGTTTCAGGTAGAGTACGACAGCGATTGGTTTGTACACCTCGAATCTGCAGATACTCAGCTTGAACTTGGAATAATCCTGGAAAACAATGAATATGTTCCCGATGGCGTCAGAGGAGGCCACAAAGGGTTTTATCTGACGTTTGTTGTAAGTGACCTCGATCAAACGCAGTCCGTAGCAGTGGAACAGGGTTATAAGATCGTTGAGGAGCCAAAAGACACCGCCTATGGTCAACGGAGAATGCTGTTGAACGATCCCAATGGCGTTGCGGTTGATGTTTCTTCGCCCGTTTCATAACTAAAGCAATGAGTTTTCTTTTTCATTGTTAGGTCAATAAAGTTATTTGTTCAAATACCGCTGCGCATTTGAACTAAATTCTCTTAAACTTTGCACCGACAACCAAGCCCATCAGACATCATCCCGTCAAATGGGCACAAACCAACTTAAAGCAAAATGAATATTGATTTGAATAACCCATGGCACAAGGTGCCTATTGGTGATAATGCACCCGAAATTGTAAACGGCATAATTGAAATTCCAAAGAACACCAGAGCCAAGTATGAATTGGACAAGGAATCTGGCCTGTTAGTAATGGATCGCGTGATCTATTCCTCGATGTATTATCCGGCCAACTATGGCTTTATACCCAAGACGTACTGCGATGACAAAGACCCTTTAGATATATTGGTGCTGTCGCAAATTGAAATCGTTCCTATGTGCATTGTGTCGGCAAAAGTTATTGGTGTAATGCGAATGATCGATGAAGGAGAACACGACGATAAGATTATCGCCGTTGCTGAGAATGATATGAGTGTCAATCACATCAGCGATATAAGCGAACTGCCAGCTCACTTCTTTAAGGAGTTGAAGACGTTTTTTGAAGACTATAAAAAACTTGAGAATAAGACAGTAGAGATTGAAGAATTTCAGAATGCCGCAACCGCACGAGCCATTGTAGAACAAAGCGTTCGTGATTATAATGAATACATAAGTAGTTAGAACTAATAAAGCCAAAACCATGGAAGGAATGTATCACAAAGAAAACTACCTCGACAACCCGTCAGAACTGTTGACGTATCTCAAGGAGAATATAGCATGGGATGATCGGATGAAAGCCAGGAAGACAGCCAGTTACGGAGTTGCCTATAACTATTCTGAGATTTCATACCCATTTCAGGAGTTCCCTGATGAGTTGGAAACTGTCCGTAGGTCTATTGAAGAAATACTTGGGTTTTGTCCAAATAACTGTTTACTCAATTATTATCTCACCGGAGATTCTACCATGGGGTATCATTCCGATCAGGTTGATATATTGGAGGAAGGTACAGGAGTCGCAATTTTGTCGCTCGGCGCTTCGCGAGTCTTGCGATTTCGTAGTATCACCAACAAAGAGATAAAACATGACGTTGTGTTACATCATGGATCGTTGTTTTATATGGAAAATGAGATACAAGAGCGTTGGCAGCACGCCATTCCGAAATCAGACAGTAAGCAGGCCAGGATAAGCCTTACGTTTAGAAAAATTCGTGATGATGAGAACTGGAATTGAGTATACCACACTGTTGCTGTTTTTCGTTTTGCTGGTTTCTTGTACAAATAACAAACAACCCAGCCTTGCCGAGGCAGATCGGCAAGAGGCCGATACGAACCATTTCAAGAACGTAGACAAAGTGGAGGTGTATGGTGATAGTTTACGAATTGAATATGAATTCCGGGGCGACACCATTGTTGAGCACCGAATTGACTTGAAAGGAATACATGATGATGGATTTGATAACACGTTCACGGCTGTTAGAACGACTAAAAATAGAGAGAGTTCCAGACTTGAGTGTTCCGAAGCGTTTAACCTGTGGTTTGGAGAGGTAAGCTTTCAATTTTGCAAGGAAGAGGCACGCTCATACTACGATAGCCTGGCCCGATATGGAAACCAACGGGACAGCCAGAACGCCAGGGAGGTTTTGAAGAATTTGGAAGGCGTCTTTACGCCCAGGGATCAGGGAATCGTTGAAATCAACTTCT
This sequence comes from Bacteroidia bacterium, assembly GCA_017640445.1. GTDB lineage: Bacteria > Bacteroidota > Bacteroidia > NS11-12g > UBA9320 > UBA987. Next base: position 73,511 of record JAEPQQ010000001.1, read on the forward strand.
TTCTACCGTTGATGTTGATCCAGCATCTAAGATTTAAGGCCATGGACTCAATTTCATCAAAGGAGGTAGCTCGCATTGCCATTGAGTCGTATGAAACAGAGTTTTCAGGCGGAAAAAACTATTATGTGATTGACGGTGGAGGTGACACTATGTACATGTTCCACCAAAACGAATATATGAGATGAGTACCATCAACATAAACCGACATACGATTAACTTAGACCTCCCACCAGGTCAACGATGGCAGTTCCTGAAGGCATACCAAGGCGAAATGAAGGAGTTGTTCTCCTGCTATTTAAAAGACTTTGAAGGAGCCGATTACTTGCTGCCTGCCATAGATCTATATAAAGCGGAAGTCGTTTCTCAAGAATATCTTGAAGAAATCGAGTCCATAGCCTTGCTTACCGGGTTTACTCCAAACGAAACCCTGCTTGCCAATCTCTATTACGATGTGCTTAAAGCCTATCTGGGTTGCACGGCATTTGCGCACGAAGCCAATGGTAGAATGTTTCATTCGAGAAACCTGGATTGGTGGACCGACCACAATATCCTGAGTAAACATTCGATGATCTTCGATTTTCAACGAGAGGGAAGAACCTGCTTTAGTGCAGTCGGTTGGCCAGGCTTTATTGGCGTACTTTCCGGAGTAAAATCAGGAGCATTTTCCTTAACGTTAAACGCAGTTTTGGGAACAGACAGCGCTGAATTGGCCACACCGGTGACCTTTCTGCTACGCGATGTTTTGGATCAGTCAGGTTCGTTCAGCATGGCGAAAGAAGTACTGGAAAATAAGACGATTGCGAGCGACTGTTTATTACTGTTATCGGGCACATCTGTTGAAGAAATGGCAGTAATCGAAAGGAGTCCAAAGAGGTCGGCGGTCCGAACATCAGATGCCGGACACATTGCGGTTACCAACGACTACAAGCTTTTGAAAAACGAGTTGGACGAAACCAATCCATTGCAGTCAACTTCCTGCGCTCGATACGATAGAGCAATGGAAAGACTAAAACGCCAACATCCCATGGATCCGGACCAATGTTTCAGCATTCTTCAGGACCAGGAGGTGATGATGGGTATAACCGTCCAGCAGATGGTATTCGATACCATCAAAGGGGATATCTACCTTAAGACAACTAATACTTAATTACCTGAGATACATGACGTGTGCCGTCGCTCAGTTGTATTAGAATCCAGTAGGAGCCAGGAAGTATGGCTTCCGTATTTAGGTTGCCGGAAGTAGATGAAACCAACGTTCTTCCAAAAGCGTCAACGAGTTCCGCTTTTTTAAGTTCTCCTTCATACTGCAGCTGAATCTTGTCGTTAAACGGATTTGGAAATGGCCGAAGCGTTGAGATTGAGGAGGCCTCGATTCCACCTATCGCCGGATTGGAGCAGAATGCCTTGCTGTGTCCGGAAGAATCGGTGAATGACAGCAGTTTTGTCCAAATGAAATCACGTACGTTCTCGTATCGATCAGCAATCAATGGCTCAATGATGGAGGGAGGTTTGTACGTATTTGGAGTGGGTTGTTCGTAAAGCGCCATATAGGTAACCATCGCTGCCAAGAAATAAGTAGTTGCTTTTCCGTGGGGAGCGTCATCCTCGTATAGGGAATCTACTGGTATGGTATTATAGGGAGATGTCTGAAGAAGTTCACTGATGATTGGACCAACAGGTATCATTCGAACGCAATGATCTGGGTGTGCAAACCGCAGGGAGTCATGATATTCTAAAAACCACGTATGGAAGTCATTTTGCAGGTAATCGTTATAGTTCTTCCATTCTTCAGCCGTTGGCGGGAATCCGCTGGCAAGGTAAGGTCCCATGTCCGGCCAGTTCTCATAAACGTAAAATGAAATATCACTGGTCTCCTTTTTTACCCAGTTGAAAATTCGATTGGTATAGTCAAGCGGTGATAAAGTATCCTGATAATAATTAACAGACGGGCCTTGCCATTGAATAAAATTGCCCGGGGTGATCATGATGTTGTCGAAATCTGCTTCCGAAAACGACTCACTGTCGGAGTCCCATGCTGGTGTTACATGGTCAAAACCCCATTGGGCAAAAGGTGGCAGGTTGGCGTGTTGAGGAATAAAGCCATATTGGCCACTCATTGCATAAGAAACCTCAGCTTCCTCAGCCAGGAAGTGTAACCAGTGTGGAACAGAAGTCTCCTGGCTCGGCGTAGGATTCACCTGTAACTCATGGTGAATCAGACTATGACCAAATATAAACGATCGAATACTGTTCTGAGCGTTCGAAATCTGAAACACGAATAGAATTGATATAAAGAGGATCGGTCTAACATTCATAACCACGGGTAGGTTGTATGACAAAAATAGGGTAACAAATACGAGACACGCAATATCGACAAAATGATGCAGGCCGGATTGTTCAACTGTTTTGTCAATAAAATTGAGCCCGTTCATGGCAACATGTAAAAAAAATCAGTTATTTGGATACCAACTATGGCAGAATTCAACTTTAAATCAAATCCGGAAGTCGCAAAAATCTTTGATGCATATCCAGAACACGTAAGAGGGTATATGAGGAAATTGCGTGATCTGGTTATTAATGTAGCTGAAGGACACGACGAAATTACGGGGCTGGAGGAGACGCTCAAATGGGGTGAACCCAGTTACGTAACTAAACACGGTAGTACACTGCGGATGGATTGGAAACAACGATTCCCTAACCAATACGCCATGTACTTCAATTGCAACTCAGGCCTAGTGTCAACGTTTCGTATGGTGCATGGAAGTGATCTGGATTTTGAGGGAAATCGGGCAGTAATTCTTAAGGTGGATGAAGAATACCCGGAAGCCGTACTGCGGAATTGCATTGAAGCGGCTCTGCGATATCACAAAGTCAAAAAACTTCCAATGTTGGGGATGTAAAATAGTATACGAATGAACAAAGCTAAGTCACTGGCAAACCGCACCCGAGAAGTCTTCCTCAATGGAGAAAGGGTGGCGTTTACGAATTACAAGAAACTCTTGAGCGATGTGAGTTTTGAACAGGCAACCAGCAAGGTTGGAGATTTAAACACAATAGCCGCGTTGACGTTCCACGTTAATTACTACGTGGAAGGCCTGGTCAACGTGTTTAAGGGTGGGCCGTTGGATATTCGAGACAAATACAGCTTCGATATGCCTCCAATCAATTCGGAGGAAGACTGGATTCAACTACGCAGCGCACTTCTTAAGTATGGAGCTGAATTTGCCGATCTGGTTGACCAGTTTTCTGATGAAAAACTAGAGTCTCCGTTTATCGATGAGAAGTACGGAAACTATAGCCAGAACATCGAAATAATAATAGAGCATAGTTATTATCACCTTGGTCAGGTTTCGTTGATTAAGAAGATGACTTCGTGAGTAAATGAACGCCCACAAGCAAACATATAGCCATGAGTGGGTTCAAACCAGGGAACATAATGAACGTGTGAAATTTTTATTTTTCTGGGGGCATACCAGTACGCCGGGACAAATTACCTCGTCGTGCTTGAGTCAATGGTATGAAAGCCCGTTTGAAGTAGAAGGCCAAACGTATCGGACCTGCGAACACTGGATGATGGCAGAGAAGGCTAAGTTATTTGGCAATAATGAAACACGTTCAGATATCTTAAGTGCCAATTCACCAGGCGAAGCTAAACAACTTGGGCGTATGGTCAAAAATTTTGATGAAGAGGTATGGCGTGAAAGCCGTTACGGAATTGTAGTGCAGGGCAATCTGCATAAGTTTGGTCAATTACCAATGTTACGAGATTATCTTCTAAGCACAGGAGAACGCGTATTGGTAGAAGCAAGCCCCGTTGACTCCATTTGGGGGATCGGACTTACCCGCGATAGCGAGGACGCTCAGTATGTCAACCGATGGAGAGGCTTGAACCTCCTAGGTTTTGCTCTAATGGAGGTGCGCGACTTACTTAGGTCAGGCCATTCTTGATAAGGAGATGGCCCAAACAGTCTCGGATATATGTAAGAAGCTGATTCTTGAACTACCAGGGAGTTCTGGCAACGATCGTCGGAGGTTGGCGCATGAAATAATAGATGCCGAAGTGGGCATAGAAGATCTAAGTTTGATGCTGCATACCGAGAGCCAGGTGGTTTCCAGGTTTCTTTGGTTGCTAACAGACATTGCCTGGATTCGACCGGATGCTGTAAAAAGGGCTTTGCCGAGTTTATGGAAGGAGCGAGAAGCCATTAATTATCCCTATCAAGCATCTTTTGCGCAGTATTGGTTGGTGTGCGGAGTGCCTGAACAAGATGAGGCAGAAGCACTTGATGCTTTGTTTAGCTGGTTGAGGTCGTCCACAACTAATTCTTCCACGAAAACACGTTCACTCAAAGTGTTGGTTACAATGATGGACGTTTATCCGGAGCTTAAGAACGAACTCAAACTGAGTCTAGAAGAACTCAAGGAAACATCGTCGATAAGCCTTAGAAAATTAGTTGATCGAACAAAGGCGGAACTAAGATGACCGGTTTGAAGTTATGAAGTGAACCGCGTATTTTTACCCGATACATAAGAATTAAACAACTATGGGATTTTTTGATTTGTTTCGCTCCAAACGGAAATCGAACCAAGATGATTTTGAAGCCTTTCGAGCAGAAAAGCTAAAAGAGTTCGACGAAAAGTTTGGCTCAGACAACTCGTTTGAGACGCTTATGGCGCAGGCCAAAGAACGATTTGCAGAGAAAGCTCGACACGAGGCCGTCGACGGTCATGAATTCCCGCACGGCGAAGGCGAATTCGGTCATTCGATTGATAATCCAATTCCCGTAACAGGGATTGAAGAGTCAAGGCAATATCTGGCGAGTCTTGTGTTTGATGAACAAAGCTCTGACGATGTGCAATGGGTACGTTTGGGAAGTGGCGTAGGAAAGCATCGAGAGTTGCCTGTAGACATATATCAACTCCTGGATAATGAGGGCAACGTGCTAACTACATTGTACCTTTGGCCGCATAACAGCGTGCAGTCTGAAAAAGTACCCGTTGGCTTCAGCCGTAGGGAAGATTGAGTTGGGATCTGTCAATTCCAGCAGAAATTTACGACGATTATCAGTGCACGCACAGAACCGATGAAGTTTCAAGGAAGGAATAACGAATTTGTGGAAATTGTCGATATCACCCCCGACAATTGTAGGGTATTAAACGAATCACGAGAAAATGAGCTTTCTCTTCTTTGGTTCGTTGCCGACGGTAACCAACTCGTCATTGACACTGTCGAGTATACCTTTAACACCAACGACATAGTTAGTCTTACCGAGTTTCATGAGATCAAGGCCACCCGAATTACAGGCGCTCAGCTGATTCGTTGGAACCGATCCTTTTACTGCATTATTGATCACGATAGCCAGGTTGGTTGTAAAGGAGTGTTATACTACGGTGCTTCGCGGGTGCCAGTTATCAAACCAGGCGCAGAGGACATGGATGTGTTTGAAACCACCATGAAGATGTTTCGGATTGAGATGGAATCCAGAGACAACCTGCAGCTCGAAATGTTACAAATGATGTTAAAGCGGTTTATTATTCTGTGTACGCGGATATACAAGTCGCAACAGCCCGAATACAATAACGATCCTGGTCAGGTGGAACTATTGAGATCGTATAATTATTTGGTGGAAGAGCACTTCAAAGAGAAGCACACCGTAAAAGAGTATGCCGATCTGTTAAGTAAGTCGCCAAAGACACTGGCAAACCTGTTTAAGAAACGCGGAGGCATAACTCCGTTGCAGTATATTCACAACAGAATTATGCTGGAAGCACGGCGCATGCTGGTGCATTCTGATAAGTCGGTTTCAGAGATCGGATATCACCTCGGTTTTTCTGATGTTCAGGTTTTTAGCCGTTTTTTCAAGAAGGAACAAGGCTGTTCCCCGCAGTTTTTTAGAGAGCGGGAAGTATTGACAACACAATAGGAAGTTAGGTCTAACAGAAGGCCCTGTCACGGGGCGAGGTTTGTACTGTTATTTTATTACAAATTAGAAAACAGTAAAAACATGGAAACCTTAACACAAATTTCAGTACCAACTCGTGAAGAAGTAAACACAGACAGCCAGCAAATCTTTGATCAACTAAAAAATCAAATGGGTATGGTTCCTAATCTTTATGCAACCATCGGTCATTCAAGCAACGCACTTTCAGGCTTTTTGGCTTTTTCAGCCAATGCAAGCAACGGAGTGTTTTCGAATAAGGAAATCGAGGCCATCAAGTTAGCCGTATCAGAAGCTAATGGATGTCGCTACTGCAAATCGGCACATACGGCCATTGCCAAAATGAATGGGTTTAGCCAGGAAGAGACGTATAAACTCCGAACTGCAACCATCGAAGATGAAAAACTTAATGTGTTGACCTCATTGGCAAAAGAAGTGGCAGAAAATGCCGGAAATGCAACGGCAGCAACCCGGGAAAGATTCTTCGCATTGGGTTACAACGAGGAAGCATTATTTGACTTTGTCTCAGTTGTAATTGCAGTAACCTTTACCAATTACGCCTACGCCCTAAGTCAGATTGAAGTTGACTTTCCGGTGGTAGACTAAGCAACAGTTCAATAGATAGAAATATGAGAGAGATTAAAACCCCCGCCGACTTCAACGAGGTTGTTAGCGGCGACAAACCAGTACTTCTGGATTTTTACGCTGATTGGTGTGGACCTTGTCAGGCCCTCCTTCCAATTGTTGAGGAACTTGCGCAAAAGCATCAGGATGATTTTGTGATAGCCAAGGTGAACGTAGACCAGAACCGCGAATTGGCCGGTCAGTTTGGCGTACGGAGCATTCCAGCGTTGTTTTTTATCCAGGATGGAGAAGTAAAGGAACAATTGTTGGGTTTGCAACCGAAGCAAGTATTGGATAGACACATCCATATGTATCTGGATAAGGCAGCTTAGAAAGATTCATTGAGTAGCAAAAAAGGGGAGGCAGGTGCATCCCCTTTTTTATTTGGTTGATTTTGAGGGAGTAAGCCAGGTATACGTAACAACCAACTTCTTCGTTCTATGAATAGGTAAGATCAGTTTCCGTATGAACATCAAAATGAACACAACAATGCTTTTAGTCCTCACTTGCATTGGATACGGCTGTAAGAAAGACGTAATGACCAAAAATTTGGCGCATGTAGTGTATACATTTCCAGAAGAGGGTGCCAAACATGAAGGCACCTGGCTGCAATGGCCACATCACTATCAATATGGGATGGAGTTTCGAAATCGAATGGATAGTACCTGGATACATATGACCAGAGAGTTGGTTCAAGGTGAAAATGTTCATATCGTGGCGTATAACAACACCGAGCGACAACGTATATCTAACCTGTTAAAGTCTGTTGGAGTTGATCAGACCCGAGTGGACTTCTACATTCACCCAACCAACGATTTCTGGATACGCGACAATGGTCCGATATACGTTCGGGATAGCACAGGAAACTTGATCATTGAAGACTGGGGCTTCAATGGCTGGGGGAATAAGGCAGATTTCGAAGACTGTAATTTGGTGCCTGAAAAAATTGGTCGTGATCAGCAACGTAATGTGTTAGACCTGAATACGGTAATGATCAATGAAGGAGGCGCCGTGGAACTGGATGGACGAGGTAGCCTGATGGCATGTAGGAGTTCTATTTTAAACAACAATCGAAATCGAGGCATGAGCCAGACACAGGCTGAAGAAATTTTCACGACCTACCTCGGGGCTACTAACTTTATTTGGCTTCAAGGACGAAAAGGCCGAGACGTAACCGATCAGCATATCGACGGTTTTGCCCGGTTTGCCAACCCCGGTACAATCGTTACCATGTCGGAAAACGACTTGCTTGACTATGACGTTAGGCAATCGGACATAGAACTTCTTTACAATGCTAAAAATGCCCTTGGAGAGGCCTATACGTTTGTAAAACTTCCTTTGACCCAAGGGAACGTTGTAACCACCTACGGTAAGAAACTGGGCTATAAGGGTTCCTATTGCAATTACTATATCGCCAATGAGTGTGTGTTGGTGCCGGTCTACAACGACCCCAATGATGAAATGGCTTTGTCGGCATTACGGGACCTGTACCCGAACAGACGCGTTGTTGGAATCGATTGCCGAAATGTGTACGCCGATGGAGGTATGATCCATTGCATTACACAACAACAACCGATCGACTAAGTGGTTACCGCATAAGCAATTTATATTTACACCGTGATTTACCGAATGAAAAACATTCTGGTTGGCTTAACATTGGTTTTAGGGGCGTTAGAAGCTGGTGCGCAAGACTTCCCGCAGCAAGACACTACTGTACGTTTTGAACATCATGAGTTACATTTTTCCATCTTGAAAGGGGAAGGTACCCCCATTCTCTTTGAGTCCGGAGCTGGTAACGATGGCAGTGTGTGGCATTCTCTTCTTCAAGATATTAATCGACTTACCGGGGCCACTTTGATTACGTATGATCGGGCCGGTTTTGGAAAAAGCTCACTCGACACTGTTCACAAGGAAGTGGAATATCACAACCTCGAATCCAGCTTTCAGGATTTGGAAAAAAGCCTTGCTTATCTTGGATACTCCGATGAGATAGTACTGGTTTCACACTCCTATGGAGGATATCTAAATTACCTTTATGCGAACAAATATCCCAACCGAGTTAAAGGCATTGTAGCCCTGGACATTGTGCATGATTACCATACCGAAGGTTTTGCAGATAGTTTGTTAAACCGAATCCCAGAGGTAATTGAAAAATGGAGGCTTCACAACCCCGGTATGTATTACATCCATGCCAGCTTAACTCAGGCTGCCGATCTGATATCAACAGTATCGATTCCTGATTCCATCCCGGTAGTTGACCTGGTTGCTGAATTGCCATTTAGTTCGGTTGAGCAGGAAGCAAAACGATGGAAATCAAAACATGCCGACTTTGTAAAAAACCACCCCAGGGCCACCGGAATATTGGCCGCAAACTGTGGGCATTACATATGGCGCGACAACAAACCCCTGGTGGTCATGTCTATCGCTAATCTCTATGCGAGTATCTCATCGAATGAAAAAAGACAGGAAATAGAGCACCGAATAGCGGGATATGCTATCACATCTTCGAACGAAGCGAAGGGAGACCAATATTCAGAGAGACAAAACAACATATACGGTTATAACCTGCTGCGAAGAGGAATGCAGCAACAAGCCTTGCTCGTGTTTGAGCTAAATACATTGCTGTACCCAACAAGTTACAATGCCTTTGATAGTTATGGAGAAGCCCTGGCCATTGCAGGCCAAACGGAGAAAGCCATTGCGATGTATGAGAAGTCCGTTCAACTAAATCCGGAAAACCAAAATGGTCGACACATGTTGAAAAGGTTGAGGGGCAAACATGAAAATTAGAACGTTAACACTGTATAGCAGCACACTTGACCAAGAAAAGGCCTTCTACGATCGGGTGCTGGGTTTATCCATTACACATTCGGACGATGATTCTTTCACGGTGGCGCTAGGTTGGACGAATCTTACGTTTCGACGTTCTCAGAGGCCGCATTTCTATCACTATTGTTTTCTCATACCTTCAAATAAATTGCAGGAAGCACTTGCCTGGTTAAAAACACGTACGGAGATTATTACCGACGAAGTGGGAAAGGAAACGCACCACTTCGACACCTGGAACGCAGATTCGTTTTATTTTCATGATGCCAGCGGAAACATTGCCGAGTGCATCGTTCGATATGGTCTGAACAATGCAACCGATCAGCCATTTGATTCAGATCAGTTTTTATGTATAAATGAGATTGGTATGCCCGTTAACGATATTGAAACAACAAACGCACAGTTGGAGCGCCTTTTGGGATCGAGGTTTTGGAAAGGGAATACGGTGCGTTTTGGTACACATGGTTCGCAAGAAGGTCTGCTATTGCTACCCAACCCATCGCAAAAGCGAGGATGGTTTCCCACCGATCAGGCCATCCGAAAAGAGCCGTTTGAGATTGAAGTTGAAGAAAACGATAGAATTCATCGCTTTCGATACGAAAATGGACGTATTTTCACCCTGTAAAATGACACCGAAAGAAATAATACGAAACTGGGTAGATGTATTCAACACAGCTGATGCAGAAGCCATGGGCGAATTCTATCATGAAGATGCCGTAAATCATCAGGTTGCTAACGACCCGGTTTCGGGGCGAGAAGCAATTGTTCAACGCTTTAGAGAGGAATTCGAGCAAGCAGATATGGTGTGCCTGGTTGAACAAATTCTGGAAGACGGAGAATGGGCGATATTGGAATGGAAAGACCCACAGGGCCTCAGAGGCTGTGGTTTTTTTCATATTGTCAATGGGAAGATTGCGTTTCAACGAGGTTACTGGGATAAGCTTAGTTTCCTACGCTTGCACAAGCTTCCAATTCCAACGCAATAGACCAGTGCAGAGTTACCTTGATCACGCAGAGAAAAACGGAATAACGCTATTCTCAGAGGGGAAGTGCCAGTTTTGCGGTGCAAATACAACCCGAGGTATTCATGAATGTGTGGAACTGTTCAACCTCGGTTTTTTATTGGATTTTTCCAGTGAAGATAGCCACATTTCACGTTTTCTGAGTGTAGATGCACACACCCTGCAACACTCAGAGATCCATGGACGGTGGAACAACCATTTTCACCTTACCCGAATGCACCTCATGCGAAGCCATAACGTTGCATGGACCTATACACATTCACCAAAGCTAAGCGATTATCTGAACGCTTATAAATTGAAACATGCGAATGAAGTTCTGGTGCCACCTCCTGTTGGAGAGCGTGGCGGTATAACCACTACGGACGTTCAGGAAGCATCTACATCGGTATCCGCGTGCATGGAAAAGATAGATGAATGGTCCGAATCGGTATATCAGGCCTGGAAAGAACACCATGATACAGTGGACCTTATTGCGAAAGGCTTCCTGGCCCAACTTTATGCGTAGAAAAAAGCGACCATTGGAAATAGGCGAAAAGGGAGTTACGAGATGCACAAGTGTCAGGCCTGCCCGAAAATGCTGACCTCTATGATTTTTATGTAACTTTAGCGAGTCAAATGTAGCTATGACTTCCGAAAATCGAACAAAACGCAACCCTCTAAGAAGATACCGGAGATACTGGTGGCCAATGGCAATCAATTGGTTTCTGATCATGAATATCGCATCTCAAAACGTTACGGATATCGACCGAATGTTTATGGGGGGAGGAGGTGTATCAGTGATTCCCGCTTTGCTACTGATAACGGTGGTATGGTTTTTCGGTTTCAAAGCTGTGGCACGCTATATGGAACGCAAGGAAATGGTTGATCTCAGCTGGAAGAAATGGGTGGCTTCTGTGACGATGATGAGTGTGCTTTCGGTACCCTTGTATGCTACCCAAACCACAAAATTTATTCGCAACGTTAAGTGCCAGTCCACCTTGCAGTTAAAGGAGAAGATTGAGGTACGAGACAAATATCCATACGGAGCATCGTCAGAACCTATGTCGTACATGGAGTACAACCTGATCCAAAGCGATTACGGACTTCCAAAACTGCCGGTTGAGGCTGATAGTATTCGCTTTTCCTATCTGTACGATGGCTTTTTGCCCGATCACTCAATTGTGGTGGAATACGTGGTGCCTTATGGTTGCCAATTGGATGTTTATGAACAGGACGACGGGAACCATTACCAAAGGCAACAGGTAGACGAATTCCCTAAATACAAAAGAGTCCGGTACGAAGAAGGACTTTATTAATGCAACCGTTCATAAGCGTGCAAGCTTAATTCTATGTTTAGACTCCAGTCAAACGACGTCCTGTTAATACCGGATAAACCCGATGTGGAACGTGATGCCCTGGCTAAGGCATGGACTGTGCATGGGGGAGAGGTGCTAAGAATTGGTAAATTCTGGATCAAGCCGGAGGTCAAGGGTCGACGAATCAGCCTCTATGGATATGATAGTTTTTGCCTGGTACTGGCACAGTTATTAGATCTATCTCCGGCAATGGTGAACGATGCATTCGTAGCTGAACTCGACTACAATTTCCTGAAGAGGGCAATGAAACTTACATCACTTGATCAGTTGGAAGCGGAAGACTTTCCAACCTTTATCAAACCTCAGGTTCCAAAGAGTTTTATTTCTCAGGTGTATGGGTCTCGGGAGTCTTTTAGTACGACCAACCCAGGTATCGGTGTTAAGGAAGCAGTTATTGTTTCGGAAATTGTTGAGGTAGAGAAGGAAGTACGGGCGTTTGTGCTAAACGGAGTGGTTTTGGACCTCCAATACTATGAAGGAACGGGAGGCTTAGATGCACCAAATCAGTTTCTCGAAGCGTTTTTGCAACGTTATTCAAACCAGCTCCCAATCACGTTGGTCGTCGACCTCGGTTGGAATCCGGGCAAGGGATGGTTTGTACTGGAATTCAATAATACCTGGGGTTCGGGGCTCAATTTCTGTAGCCCTGAGAAGGTAATTCCGGCTATTTGGAGTGCCATACAGAGGAAAAACCAATAATTCTAACTAACTTGCGTTCGCTAATCAAGCGTAACTACTACTTCATGTCCGTGATGACGAACGTCTGGTCGTGTCATACACCCATCATAAAGTAGCATAAGTAGTCCTCGGAAGGGGAAATTGTTTGGTTAACAACGACTACTATATTAGAATGAAATTTAGGTTCACATACGTTGTGGAGTTTAATGGCGGAGCGTCTGTATCTCAGGTGGAAGCTAAAGATCTTCAGGAATCTGTCGAAAAATGGTTTAAACAACTTGAAGAAAAGTCTCAGGATATGTCTTTTCTGGGCTCGGAAGGTCTTAGGGAGATGAAAGCCCAAATTTCCGGACGGGAATTTGAGGACGGAGCAATTTTGTTAGAAGGTTTGCCCGATTCATGGTCGCTTGTGTTCGCCATTGGTACACAACGAGGATACATCAACATCATCAAAACAGAAGTAAAGTAGGCTTTTTTTAAAGACGATTTGCGTAACCGATTGGTTACATCTATATTTGTAACCGAATAGTTACATGTTGGATGCGTAGAGATGTATTTCAGGCCATTGCAGACCCCGTTCGCAGAAACATAATCGAACTGCTTGCCGATCAATCAAGAACGGTTAATGAAGTAGCAGAGCACTTCGACATAAGCCGACCTGCCATCTCGAAACATCTGAAGATATTAAAGGAATGTGGTATAGTGGTTCTGAACAAACAAGGCCGCGAATTCCACTGTCATATACAGCCGAGTAGCCTGGTGCCTGCGTTTCTCTGGATGCAGCAACACAAACATTTGTGGGAAGACCGCCTCGACTCATTTGAGGCCTATCTCTCAGATCTAAAAGAAAAAAGGAACGATAAATGAACACAACAGACAATCGAACACTGACACTAGAGCGCATATTTGATGCGCCCATTGACCTCGTGTGGGAAGCCTGGACAAAGCCCGATCATATTGTGAAATGGTGGGCGCCTGAAGGGATGATGGTTCAGGTGGTGGCACACGACTTTCGGGTAGGAGGCAAGTGGAAATATACTATGCCAATGCCCGATGGGAGTGAGTTTGTATCCGAGGGTGAGTACACTGAGATTGAAGAAGGTAGAAAAATTGTGACCTCGGCAAACTTTAGGCCTATGACGGAAGGCGTGGAACTTCAGGCGATTTTTGAGGAAAGCGGCGATAAAACGAAATTTACGTTCAACGTGGTTCATGCAACCGAAGCGTACTGTCGGCAGCAAGAAGAAATGGGATTTTATAACGGATGGGGCTCAACGTTCGAACGCCTTAATGCCCTGGTCTCAGCGTAATATGACAGCCAAATACGATCGCATTGGAGAAGGCTACAATGAAACTCGGAAAGCCGACCCGTATCTTGCTTCACGTTTGGTTGAGCATCTAAACCCCACAGTAGGTAAGAAGTACATTGATCTGGGTTGTGGTACAGGCAACTACACAATAGAAGTGAGTCGTTACGGAGGCCATTTTACAGGTGTAGATCCTTCTGAAAGGATGCTGGAGATAGCCAGAGCCAAGAGTACGCGGATTGATTGGAAGATTGGCCAGGCCGAAGACATTGCACTACCAACCAATTCGTTTGATGGTGCTATGGCAACTCTAACCCTTCATCATTGGACCAACCTTGAATTAGGATTTAAAGAATTGAGTCGGGTGCTAAAACCGCAAGCACCGGTAGTGCTGTTTGCTGCAACCGCTGAACAGATGGAAGGCTATTGGGTACGACACTATTTTCCAAAAATGGTCGCCGACTCTATGAAGCAGATGCCGTCGATGCATGATATGACCTTAGCCATGTCCAAAGCCGGTTTTGTGGGCTTAACGTTTGAGCCATACGACGTTCAACCCGACTTGCAGGATAAGTTTCTGTATTGTGGTAAACACAATCCCTCCATATACTTCGACAAGGACATTCAGCGAGGTATTTCCTCCTTCTCCGACATTGCCAATGAACAAGAAGTCAACGAGGGATTAAAACAGTTAGCCAGTGACATACAAAGTGGTAAGATCAAGGAGGTAATGAAGTCGTACTCCAACCGCGACGGAGACTACATATTCATAGTGGCCCGGAACGGACCATAGTATTTGTGGTCACCGGAAGTACATCCGCCTTCTGGCGTTATACCATAACGGGGATTCCACCGTTATTAACTATGTCGTACAACCAATCAAACAATGCGGATCACGTTAAAAATTTTCTTAACTACCATTGCGTTCGCGATGGCTTTTTTCGGTTACTGGTTGATAAACCCAGACACCCGACTGGAAAGCCCAGGTTGCGCTTTTGCTACCATTATTATCCCTAAACACGGTACCCAGTATGCAAAGGGGTATTCCAACCACGGTTTCAGTCAGATCAAGCATGGAGCTTCCGAACTAGAAGTAATTGAACTTCTGGGTGAGCCCATAAAGCGATGGACGGATCACAACGATGTCCTGAGATTCTCCTATTCGAAGTATGTAGGCTGCGAAAACTATCACATTCGACAAGTGATATTTGATGAGGGCAAGGTGATTTCCAAACGGGCCTACTATTACATGGATTGATAAAATATTTGATAATTTGCTCGCTCAAACAATGCAATCATGAGCAATTACATCCCGCCACTGGCACGCAAGGAATTCTGCTACACCGATTACGAGAGACCTTCTATTGTTGAAGACCTGGATAAAGAAGACCGAAAAACTTCTCATTTGGCCATATACAAGGACACCAAAAACCTACACGTATTATCCGAATTTGACCCGGAGTATCTATGGTTGATTAATCTCAACGAACCGGTGTTCCACTCGATAATTGAAAAAGTCAATCCTCGCTTTTTGCATGTTTACGGATGTAAGGTGACCGATTATAGTCCGCTTGAGCACTTCAACCTTCTTGAAATCTGTATTGTGATTTGGAACACCAAAGCCAGACAGTTGTGGCAGGTGGAGGCCAATACGGCTTTGCGGGAGTTGCATATTGAAAACCTGGCAAAGTTGCATGATTTCACTCAACTAAGAGACGCACATTCGCTGCGCTATCTTGGAATTGAAGGAGGTATGTGGGAGAAACAAACGGTGACAAGTCTTGACATGTTAAACGGACTGTCTAACCTCGAACGACTGCGGTTGGTGCACCTCAAGATTGTCAATGGCGGATTGCAACCGCTGGCCGATCTTACACAGCTACAGAGCCTTGGGCTGTCCAATGCCCACAAAACCGAAGATGTCGCATGGCTATCCACAAGGCTTAGCAACACCATATGCAACTTGTTCGCTCCATATGTTGAGGTAGAGTTTATTGCGGATGGAGAACTGGAATACGATGTTATGATTACTGGTAGCCGAAAGCCCTTTTTACACTCAACGAAGGACAAGGAGAAAATCGCGAAGTATGTAGAGAAATACGAGGCACTGGTGCGCAAATTTCAGAATACCCTATAAACGTTGGTGTATAGAACAAATCCATACATTCGTATGCGATATTGAATGAACTATATAGAACCAAGAATCGAAATTATACCGGCGCGAACTCTGGTAGGCTTCAAAATGGAAATGAGCCTGATAAACAACCGAACGCACGAGTTGTGGAAGGCGTTTATGACCAGGAGATCAGAAATCGTGAATGCCGTTTTACCCAACCTGTATTCACTACAAGTTTATTCACCCGACTATTTTTCGTCTTTTGTGCCTACCAATCGATTTACCAAGTGGGCTTTAACGGAGGTTACCAGTACCGATAATCTTCCTGAAGGCATGGAGGCCTTTTTGTTAGAAGGAGGGCAGTATGCGGTGTTCGATCAGAAGGGCCACGACAAGTCCATATTCTCGTACATATATTCCAAATGGGTTCATCACTCTAACTACCGATTGGACGATCGACCGCATTTTGAAGTGTTAGGAGAAAAATACAAGAACGACGACCCGAATTCGGAGGAGGAGATCTGGATTCCTGTTAAACCAAAATGATTTTGGATTATGACTGAGTTAGAAGTGTACATATCGTCTTATTTTGGAGCACCTACCGATGCGGTAGGTAAACTATCAACGCTTTTTGTAGAAGAAGAGCTGAAGCGTGACGATATTCACACCCGAACAGGTAGTTATCATGGACGACTGAGCTTTGTTCGCTCTGGTTATCTTAGAATCTATAAACAAACCGAACTCAAAGAGGTGACGCAATGGATATCTTCGCCTGGAGAGTTTACTGCCGACTTAAACGCAATCATGTTCAATCAACCTGCCCGTTGGACGATTCAGGCACTCACCGATTGCCAGTTGTATACGATACATCAGGAAGACTATAAAAAGATTGGAACATTGATTCCGGAGTGGACCAACTTAGAAAGGCTGTTTCTTGGTAAGTGCTTTATAACACTTGAGGAACGTGTATTTTCATTTTTGTCCCTAACCGCAGAAGAGCGTTACAAACTTTTTTTCGAAGAGAGGAAAGAGTTATTTAACCTGGTATCGTTGCAATACATTGCCTCCATGTTGGGCATGACGCCTGAAACGTTCAGTCGAATAAGGAAGAAAATGAGTTCTTGATATTTGTCAAGAGAGACCTCCGTTGCAGCCTCAATCTTTGCCATAACAAAAAAGATAAATATGGCATTTGAAATTAACACATCAATCAGAATTGAGGCAACACCTTCACAGATTTGGACCGTTTTTTCCGATTTTTCCAACTACAAGGAATGGAACCAATTTATTCACTCAATAGAAGGTGAAATCGTTGAGGGTCAACGATTTAAGGCCACCGTTGGCAATATGAACTTTAAACCAACTGTGTTGACATATGAGCCAAACAAAAAATTTGAATGGATTGGTCGGCTGCTGCTCCCAGGCATTTTTGACGGGCGGCACGTATTTGAACTTATGGACAATGGTGACGGCAGCACAACATTTGTTCAGAAGGAGTATTTCAACGGCATTCTGGTTCCGGTTTTTAGAAAGAAGTTAGACACCGAAGTGCGAGGCGAGTTCGAAAAAATGAACGCAGCTCTGAAGCACCGCGTCGAGAGCATGAAGTAAGTTATCGGTTCTTGGTGTTAAGTGAACGGTATTCGTTTTAAATTGAAACGTTGTACTTTCGGTCGTCCAAATGATCACATGGTATGAGGATAGGAATTGCGACGATAAAGCCAATGAAAAAACACAAAGGGCAGTTTATTGGAACCCAGTTTATCATTCTGGTAATACCCCTTATCCCAATTCAAAGTCACTTTTTTATTGGCGAGTACGGCCGAAGTATAGAGATCGGATGGTACTGGCGACAGATCGTGAAGGCGTATATGGTTTTTATTAGCCTATTGGGAGGTATAGCCGTAATTGGCATGAGTGCGGCACCAGGAAATAACAACATTATCGAAAACAAGACGCTCGCATTTGGACTTGTGGTGGCTTGTATAGCTGCCCTGATTTACTTCGGTTTTTTCATAGGACGGATGAATGAGGAAGAGAAGGAATTAAGGGACTTATACGGCGACGCTGTAGGTATGAATGCACTTCCTGAGTACCTGAATCAAAAAGCGGCTAAGGAGCTTCTACGGTCTTTATCTCTTGACTTTATGACGAAAACGAAGAGTGATTGGGGGCAATTGGTTAAGGAGGGTAGTTATACATCCGAACAGGTGCCTATGCTGTTTGCTCTTACGGGTTATCAACTAAAGATTGAGTCCAGCCCAATGATGGAGTTGAAACACCAAAAACTACTGGAAGAATACAAAGAGATTAAGAAAAAACGTTTGTTGAATAATGACAAGGCCTAGAATAAAGTTGGAATGGACGGTAGGAGACAAACTCGTGTTTGGTTTGGGTCTTCTTGGCGTGTTGGTTCTTATCGTTTTGCCATTTTGGTTTTACAACGACTTGCCGGATCGTATTCCGAAGCACTTTAATGCGGCGGGACAACCCGATGCGTTTGGTACCCGGTCGTCCATATGGATATCACCTATTGTTGGTGTGGTACTGTTCATTGGAATGGCGGTGCTCAATCAGTATCCACATCTATTTAACTACCTGAAACCAATTACCCAGGATAATTACGAGTCACAATACCGAAATGCGACCCGCCTCCTGCGATTGATCAACGTGATAATGGTCTGGGTATTTGCCTACATAACATATGGAACCATACAAACGGCCTTGGGTAAGGTAGATGGGTTGGGACCTGGCCCGGTGTTAGGTGTAGTGGGATTGATGGTTGTCATTTCAGTTGTTTACATGACCCGTTCCGGTAAATGAAAAAGACATTGGCCATAACATGGGGTGTATGGGTAGTAACGATGATTTGCTCTTGCAACACTTCCCCTGATGGCCAACCTTTACGGGAAACACAAGCTCAGAGTATAAAACCAGGATACGCAGTTCAATACAGACCGAATTGGTTTGCGCATGGCGACGCAGCTAAAACAAAGAAACTTATGTCCATGCCCGCAGCTATGTTTTGCGATCAACCAAGTAAGCATCCAGTAGATATCATAGCGAGAAAAGACATTGACAGCCTGAAGCGTGAGGGTGTTGACACGATTTTGCTGTATAGGCACTGGTTGTTTACCAATGGTTATAATGGGTACGGCAAGTTGATTTGGAAAGAAAGAGGTGAAACACGCCAATATCAATACAACTTTGAGTCGCAGTGGAACACATACGGTATTTCAAGTGTGGTATATCGTGTTTCTCAGGAGAACTCTGGCTTGCGTTATTTTCTTGAAAACAGACTTGATACAATAACATCGTACCCGGTATACCCCATTTACTTTGCCTGTTACAGTCATATGCCACATCATTTTGTTTACTTTCATATCGATCAACGGCAGGATTGTTTCAACTACACAGGACCACTAAATCCAGAAGGTAAGCACCCCTATGAGGAGTTAATCAGACGATTGGGTTTTTCGAATGCCGAATACGAACTTGAACTCAAGAAATATGGCTCAGGTAGGCCTATAATATCCTTAGAAGAATAGACTTCGGGCCATGCGTATACTGCATCTCATACTTTTGACCCTGGGCCTGTCTTGCGCCAACGTTTATACGGTTTTAATATGAAACAAGAGGAGTTTGGCCGGCGGTTGAATGCTGCGAGTAAACAATTACTCGAGCTTACAGATGTGTACGTCAGCAATGAGCTTTCAGACAATATGTGGTATATGGTCGTTCCTTCCAACCCTGAGAAAAGTGACCATCTAACCTCCTTTGAACTTGAGCAGCTGGACCGCGTAAATTGCTTCGCTGGGGAGGGGCTTAGTGCTACTCAGGTGATAACACTTCTTTGGCTAGACAGGCGGGTGCCGCTCTATATCAACATGGAAGTATGGAAATCGGAGGGTGAACGAACCTTGATACAACTTCTTTGCAGCAGGAGATACCGTCAAGACCAGGATTTGCTTCGTGGTACCGATACAAATCCGCCGTTCCATATTCAAGTTGGTCTTCCGCCCGAATACCAACAAGGGCAAAAAATTGATGTCAACTGGAAGTGCGAGAAACCGAAATCAAACTGGCTTCAACGTTCATGGTCAACTCTAAAACGTTTAATATTACCAGGATATAAATGAATCTAAATCAAGTTACAGTACCTGTTGTAAACATGGCCTCGTCCATTGCTTTTTATACGAAACTGGGTTTGAAGCTAATCGTCCATTCTAACGACGATTACGCCCGGTTTGAATGTCCAGGTGGTTCAACCTTTTCCCTCCAGAGGGAGCATCGGGTTTCAACCAAGTCAGGAATTCACGTCTACTTCGAATGTGAGGACCTTGACGAAAAAGTACAAGGTCTTCTAAACGAAGGTGTTTCATTCCTTGAACTGCCTAACGACAAGCCTTGGTTATGGAGGGAAGCACACCTGGAAGATCCCGATGCTAATCATATTGTGTTGTACCTTGCAAGAGAAAACAGATTAAACCCGCCCTGGAGAATTTCGTAACGAACCATGAACAACCGCCTTGAACGTATAATAGATGAGGCATATCGTGTCTTTAAACCCTATAAGGCATCCAAGCCGTTAGACGCTTGCACCGATTGTTGTCTTGGTCGTGAACAGGAAGACGAACTCGTGTCGATGGCAATTAGGCAAATTCCCTTCGACTTGTTCTATGAGTACAATTCGGCGGCCAAGCCAACGCAACTCAATCCCGAAGAAGTCTTGCATTTTTTGCCTCGGCTTTTGGAATTAACCGCCGAGTTTCGGTTTACGTACCATTCTGCGGAGCTGGTTCTTTCGCGAATGGCCTGTTTAAACCTGGAAGAAATGCCAGAGATTGAGTGCATGGTGCTGATGCAGTATGCCGAGTTATTGGTGGAGAAGGCCCTGAGGCAATATCCGCTACCCGAATTGGAACGGATGGATTCCATTATTGCCATGTTGTACAACGGAGGTTTTGCAGTTGAACCCATGTTAACCCAATGGGAAAACAATGGAAGTGACGAGGCCTTGCTTCATTTTGCAGACCTTGTGTTGGATGGCCTTCAAGACAAAAATGGGAACATTTACAAAAATGGATTCGCGGACCAAACCTTTAATCAGACGTTTCAAAATTGGCTGAAACGCCCACAAGTGCTCGACGGGTTTAAAAGGCAATTGGAGGAGGTGGTAATGCACAGCAATTCCTACGATTCAGAAGTGGTTGAACGATGCAGCTGGGCGTACGATAAGCTATATTATGGCTTGTAACCTACCTTTCACAGGAAGTGTTTGGACAATCGTTCTGTCCGCAGTAACTTCGGAGACATAGCAAAACACGAACGTTAAACAAATGTGTCTATGAAACTGAGTTTAGATATTGCAATTGATGGAAGCCGTGAGGCGATCTGGGCCGTTATCTCCGATATTGAAAATGCCGTTGATCGAATCAGTGGCATTGACAAAATTGAGATTCACGAAAAGCCTGAAAGTGGTTTGGTCGGATTAAAGTGGACCGAAACACGAACCCTGTTTGGTAAAAGTGCCACCGAAACCATGTGGATCACTGAAGAGTCGCCTAACGAGTATTACAAGACCCGGGCAGAGAATCATGGTGCTATTTACACTTCGGGCCTTCGAATTCTTGAACGCGATGGTAAGAATTATCTGGAAATGTTCTTTGAGTCTGAGCCTCAAACTTTCATGGCTAAGGTTATGAGCAAACTGATGGGCTTTATGTTTAAAAAAGCGACCATCAAAGCCTTGCAACAAGACCTTGACGACATAAAGAAAGCAGTTGAGTCTACTTAAGATCAAGTGATGACCCAAAACCAACTTTCCATTTCTGCTGCCTTATTGGTAGCATTCATGCTCGTCGTGCCGATTCGAATTGACGCAAAAGGAGTACGAGACACTTATGCACTCTCAGGAGTAGCGTATCACAAGAATCAACCGATTACAAATGATCTGTTGGTTCTACGGTTTAATAAGGAGGTTTTTCGAGCTCAGACCGATTCATTGGGTAACTATGTATTTCGGGTTCCCTGGGGACTTCCCTGTAAATCAGGTGTTTCGTCTTTCCAATACAAAAAGAGAATGAATCAAATGAACCCGGAACATCTCCTCATACAATGGAATACATACGCGATTAAGGTTAAAAACGAATGGCCCCGGAAAGGGCTGAAAGCGAAGAATACAGATAGAAATAATCGAGATTTATTCTTCAAGTAGTATAGAAGATGAGCAGGTTTATTCAGTGGCTGATTCATTTTTGGTTGAATCTTACAGGCCGAAAAGTCGATGTAGAACGTTTCCCGTTTCTCAATGGCCCAATGGGCATCTCTTCCGAAATTGGTGATCAATTTTACAAGGAAGTAGCCGACCAGGAGGGCCTGGAGGTAAGAGAAGAAGAAGGCGGTCTGCTAACCGACTTTAGGGAAGTGCTCGACCCAACTTCTCCTCATTACGATACATTGATACCCGAAATCGCGAGGTTTTATGAACAAACCTCTCAATATTCTTTGGAGGTATGGACCAAGTGGATACCGCCCGTAAGCTGGTTGGCGCACATCATTATCCGTATTGTGAGTGTGGAAATGAAGCAGCTTAACATACCCATTGACGAGTTGGATACGAGTTATGGTATGACGAGTAAAGTAATTCGATTGGTTGAAAAGAATGGAACGGTGCGCTATACGTGTTGGCTGCGAAAGTCGAACAAATCGGATCGAGTGGTATATGCAGGGTTTTATAGTGGTTTTCAACTGGAAGAAACCTCTCACAAATACGTACGTGTCGTGTTTCCGTTGCCGAAGGGAAATGTAACCGTAGTTTTAAGAGTTGAACTTTTGCCGGATGGTTCGGTTGACCTTGTATCCAGGGGACGTGGGTTTGGAGGCATAGGTTACTATCGATTGCATAAGAATAAGAGAGGAATATTAAAGGCCCGCATGATCCCGATCAAGGAGTCGATTCATGTATTTAAGGATGAGGAGGGAACACTTCGTACCGATCACATCTTCAGTTGGTGGAAGAGAAAGTTTTTACACCTCCATTATAAAATCATACCACGATCGAAGGCTTAACCTTGCGGAGAATCATACGTAATTCTACTTTTGAAATCAAGTTATGAAGATTGACGAAATACAAACAACCAGGTTGGTTTTAAGAAAGTTTGATGTAGACGTGTTAAACCATGTACACACTGCATATTCCGAAGAAAAGTTAAGGGAGTTTCTCGGAGCAAAAACCGAAGAGGAGTTCGAAAAGGAACGAAAGCGATACGAAGGCGGTTGGACTACCTTCAATCGAACATTTCTTTTCTTTCACATACTGCTTAAGGAAACCCGTGAACTAATTGGGTGGTGTGGGTATCACACCTGGTACACAGATCACGACCGGGCAGAGATGGGATACGGATTGTTTGATGATAAATGGAAGCAAAAAGGCTTTATGTCCGAAGCGATGGAGGCGGTATTGG
This sequence comes from Bacteroidia bacterium, assembly GCA_017640445.1. Lineage (GTDB taxonomy): Bacteria > Bacteroidota > Bacteroidia > NS11-12g > UBA9320 > UBA987. Next base: position 96,844 of record JAEPQQ010000001.1, read on the forward strand.
ATTATGGTTTCGACGAAATGAACCTGCATCGGGTGGAGGCCTTTATTGGTGAGGAGAATGAGGCATCAAAACGTACCGTGGGCAAGTTTAATTTTGTTCGTGAAGGCTTGATGAGAGAGCATTATTTCAACAATGGAAAGCATGAGGATTCACTGGTGTATTCGTTGCTTCGAAGCGAGTATAAACCAGGTCAATAGATTAACAGGGTAACACGATTATGGATCAAACAACCAGATGGAAGGGATTTTACGCCTATCATGATGTACAGGATAATGGTATCGAGCACATCACACGAATACCTTTTACCATGAACATTGAGTTTGACAATGGGAAAATTACGGGTACAACATGGGATGTGGAGAGCGATGGACTTTTCGATGATCCCATAACGATAAAAGGTTTCATGGTTGATGACCGCACCAGCTTTATGGTTACCTATCCGTGTTTGTGGTACTGGGATGAAGAGCAGAATGGTTTTGTTAAGGACGAAGAGAATAAAGACTATGAGGTCCATTATTCAGGGGAATATAACAACCATAGTAAGTGCTACCAGGGTGATTGGACAATTACGCTGGAAGAGGAACGAGAAGGCAAGTGGCAAACGGATTACAACGAGAAATTTTTAGAAGGAACCTGGGAAATGGAACGAGTCGAATGAAACCGCTGGCCTGTTTACTGTTGAGCTTTTTGGTTCTGATTAGTGGTGAACCCTACGAAGACGTTCGGGGTGTATCGATTCGAACTCAATGGGTTGACAGTTTGCCGGGAGTTTTTGGATTTAGCCAGTTATGGAGTTATCCCGAAGGGGTTTATCGACGAAACGACGGCCAATTGAGTTGTGACGGCCTTTGTCCGGAAGGCATAGACCAGATGAAGGACTCCTCAGGAAAGGTGATTAGTGACTCTCTGGAGAAGTTCTACGCCTTGGTAGACACCTCGCACCAGTATCATAGTTTTTTGTCGGAAGCTCGAATGTATGAGTGGGCCGGTTCCAACTTCATCAGTGCAGTACAATTGAAAGATGGAAGCGTTCAGTTAACGTCTCATGGGAATGCTGCCACGCATTGTCATTTGATTATTCGATTGGGAGAGGATTCGACAAGGGCCTCTGTGTATTATGTCAGTATCCGACCTGTTCCGGCAGAAACCTTTCCTTTGAAGACGGGCATGATTCTATTAGATCAAAATGCGTTCAGGCAAGGTTGGATCAAAGCGACATTTCAATTCGAATTTGAGAACACATTAGAGCCTGACCACGAACTTTGGTGGAAAGGCAAGGTGTATACTCGTTTACAACCTGATGGAGAGGGGTGAGAAAACCTGCCATTTGTGAAAGGCATGGTATATCCATCATCAAAGTCGATATTTTAACAACAAACGGCCGCTGTAAACGTGTTTGCGTTCAACACCATAAAGGCCTTCAATCATGCCTAACCCAAAACTTGTTTGAATGGACAACTTCTGCAGAGGGTGGAACGAAGCTGTTGTAACCCAGTTATACCTTAAATCATGAGAATCATAATAGTCGAAGAAGATGGAGGATGAAACGTTGACTTTCTTTTCTGATTGCTGGCCAACCTCAATTCGAACACCCCTATAGTTCAGCGTGTCAATTTGTGGTTTAGACTGATTTCTGTAAGCGTTTACGGAAGCCCGTAACCCAGGGCTCTTCAGTGCCAGTAACAGGTTGTAGAATTCGTTCTCGACAGGTGCTTCTCCTTGATTGAAGTCAATTTGGCTTCTCGTGTAGTTGGAGACAACGGATACCCTTGTCTTTTTGACCTTTTTGACATAGATGATACCGGCTGTGGTAACACTCAACTGGTTGTTTACACGGAATACGGAGTCTGGATGGTTGTTACCTTGCTCATAGGGTGCGTGCTGAACAAACAGGTTAGGCCACTTTTTCAGATTCGTTCTAGCAGAGATGCCATACCCTTTCATTGTGTTGGTTGTTTGTTGAATGCTTGTGATGTTGTCGGCAAAATGCTTGTAGAAAACAGAAGTCTGTAGTCTGCGTTTTAAGAATTTTCGATCCAATTGAATCCGATGTTCATCGTAACCATTGCGCATGAATGGGTTGGATAGGTTTATAAAACCAGGGTAGATACGGTGATTGGTTATAGACATCTTGGATTGAGCATCAATTTGAACCTTGAATTCCAACTTTAAGGCCATTCGATTAAGACGTTGTACGATAACCCCCGGGTGTTTAGTTTCGGATGAGGGTTCTGGGAGCTTTCGGTTGTCGACATACGCCGAATGCGCCGTGGTAGCCCTGATGTTAAGGTGTTTGCCAAGTTTTCGTCTCACCTCAAGCGTTTGAACAAAGTTTCGTTTAGGCTCAGTGAGAGTCACAGGATCCCAGATGGATGTGTTAGAAATCGTTAGACTTCCGCGTGACGACATACGTTCATAATACACGCCCTGAACATTTCTGGTAAATTCTGGATTGGGTTGACCTAATCCAAAGGTGTTAATCCGGTTGTTGAATGTCCTGCCACCAACAAGTTTGAAGTGGTTTTTACCTTTGGTGAATCCGGCATTCAGACCTTTGACCGGTGTTCCGTTTAACGACAGCTTTGAAAAGAAAGGGTAGTTAATTCCAACCTCAAAGTAATCGACATTGCTCAGGATACCGGCTAACTTCTTACTACCTAGTTTCTGAGCCGCTCTCTGTTTGATAAAATCCGGATTTGCAAACTGTGATTGTAGGTATTCAATACGACTTCCGTAGGCAGAGTCCAGATCATTGACCAATCTGTAAACCGAGTCAACCAGTTCATATTTTCTTTTGAGATCTTCATATTGTTCCTTTCGTTTTAGGTAGGTTTCATATTTGGTTGAGTCGAGTTTCGCTGCCCGTTCCGTGGTGATATGGTTGTAGGGGTTCAGGAGGGAGTCGGACGTTCTTTTTATCGCGTTTTCTATCAGGTTAATTTGTCGATCCTTACCCTTCTTAATCTGGTCCGCTTTTCCATTTGGATTCAACTCATCCTGAGCATTAGGTACATCCAGGTGCCGGTTTAGATTCTTTTTGGCTTGAATATCGATTTGATCCAGTTGGCTCTTTTTATGATCCAATTGCAGTTTTATTTGGTTTTTATAGCTTCCAAGTTCAGATTGCTTTTCTCGTGCTATGTTCTTTTTCTGATAGACTTTCTGGAGCTCATCTCTGGCTTTTTGTTGTAGATTACTCTTAAAGGTCTCGGTATCGAATCGAACACGAAAGGAGTTCGAATTATAAATGGTGTTGTCTTCCGTCGTTACAAAGAAGTCAACAGCAAATGGCAGATTCGCGACTTGAATAGTCGGATTGCCATAAAATCGGCTATAGGCCTTTTCACTTATGGTAAAGGGATCCTGGTAGTTGGTGACGAACGACTCGGAGACAATTTCTCCAGAGAGGGAGATCCTGGACGAAACGATTTGTTTTGTTCTGTCCAGCGATAACCTGAAAAGTCCGTTAAGCGAGTCTCCATGGTTTTTTAGGGAAGATTTTTTAGGCAAGATTTCGTTCAGAGAAGCACGAAGAAGGGAGTCGCGAAAATCGTTAATCTGGTTTTTTGCAGAGTTTAAACCTGCGTTTGTTCGGTGCCGCAGGGAGTCCTTGTGTCTGTTTACGGCATACGCTATACTGTCACTCTTTTTAGAAAGAAGTTCATGGGACTTACCGTATTGGTCAATCAGTTGTTCTTTCTGAAGTTCGATATTTTTCAGGGTTTGTTCCTGGAGACTGTCTTTGTTTACAACCTTGGTATTGATTTGGGCAAACCCAGTAGAAAACAAAAACAGGCAAACCAGGACAATCGCCAGACGCATAATGGGTACGGTGGTCTTATAAAGCCATTCGGAAAACCTTTTGGAATATCCTATTAGATAGGGGAGATGTTTCGGAGTAAAAGCCGAAACATCTCCCAATAAATCAGTCATATGGCTTATTTCTTAGGGACTGGTATTGAGTTTATAACATTGGTGTGATATTGACTTGTGGTTTCGATTTTTTGCAACATTCTTGCTTTACCAGTTCCATCAGACTGAAGGTCGAAACCATAGGTAAGTGACAGGATAGGCACATAAGAATCTCCTACTTGTCTCACTAGAGATAACTCAGCGACCCAATAAACAGGACCATCTTGGTGCTTTGGCCTTCCAGGCTGGTCACTAAATGATCGATAGCCAATCTCCAGGTTGTCACCGTATACTGGCACCTTGTTCTTACGGTCATAACCCGAATAGAAATGTGGAGGGTCATTTGGTACCGGTGGATCTGTGTACTCAAGCTCCCTTAGAACCGGAGTGCCTCGATTATAGTTCAACAACTTGTACTCGTTATGTGGATAGTTGGTTTTGATGGTTTGGACCCAATTAACATAACCTACGTCGTCTGCAAGCTTGGTGTCTAGAACTATCCCGGTGAAATATCCATTAATCGGACTTTTGTGACCATAAAAATCCAGACCCCTAGAAAAGGGCTCAAAGTGTATCACATTTACTTGACCAAGCTCACCCAGCGAATAAGTGGGTTTGGGATCGTTTAGATTCAGATACTCTCCAATTGGAAGGTTCTTTGCTTCATACTCCTTGTTCCAAGCCATTAAATCCTCAGTTGGTATACCAGTCCAGATCGATATTTTCGAGAACCAGTCGTTTTCTTCTATTTTCCATTTCCATACTCCATCCAGTAAAACCGAGTCTGCACCCGAAGGGTCGATAATCCAGATAGGATTATTAGCGTAACATGAGTAACCGCTCTGGTCATGTTTGACAACTGGGTCGACATTCCACCTTCGGCCTAACCTACTATCGTATTGCCAGAATTGAGCGGTTAAACTGTTCCCCGAACCATGAATCTCATCATCAGCCTCTTGTCCCTGGAAACCATATTTATAAGTAGACGTAGCATAGCTCCCAGCTTCAAATCCCCGTTCGTCCATCAGGGAGCCAAACGCATAGTAGTCCTGTGCCTTAATCACATAAGGTATGAAGTAATCAATTGTTCCGTTAGAGGTATAATCAACGCCTTGCTTTCGGTCTTGAATGGTGACCAGTACATTGCCTAAGTGGTTTGACAATTCATAGGTCTTTAAACCCCGTTCCGTGTAATGAACAACGGTGTCAACTACAAATAGTACATTGATTGGATAGGCCGAATAATCTCGAGATGTAAGACGAGAGTCGTCAAGTGTTGCCGTGAATTCTCGTTCTACTAACACCGTGTCAATGTGCTGAACACCAATACGCGAGGACCCATAAATGGTGAACTCGTTGATCTTGAGCTGGTCGGTATAGTGACTACCGTTGGATGGATATGCACGCGTATACGTAGCCAATACCTTGCCCTCACCATCGCGTATGTAATACTCAATTTGCCAGTGACTTTCATCGAGCAACGTATTGTTGTTGGAAGCATCCTTGGGCTTTACAACCTTGTACATTCGGTTGTTGAATACATCATACCCAAACTCGAGATCTGGTTGCGCGTCGTTCGCACCTCGTTTGATTTCCTTGATCTTGCCAGAAGCCGTCCAAACAATTTCACTAATTGCAGAACTTTCATCGCGTGTTAGATTCCCTAAAACGTCATAACCATAGGTGTTATCTGTGTTGATTTGGGATGGAGTGCTTGTAAACGATGTACCTGGATCATCTACGTCATTGGTATACCTTGATGTAAGCAGGGGTTGATCATTAACGTGATACAACTTGTTGCTGTGCATGCCTTCCCAATTCAGGGTTACACTTCCTCCCGGCGAGCTGACTGTAGCCGATTTGCCACGCTTGTCATAATGGTAGATCAGGCTATCCATCTCCACAGAAGGTGTTAGATGCCCGTTTCTGCGTAACCGCGTAATGTTCCCATTTCCGTCGTATTGGAAATCTTCATAATATAAAGCCTCGCCCGTAGCACTCGTGTTTAACCAGGCATCCTGGGCCGAATTGATATTTTGAAACACGCGGTGTTTGAATATTCTATTCAGTTGATCGTAACGATATACGTTCCCCATAACATCGGCCTTCAGGCTTCCGTTTATGTAGTCATTTTCCATGGGAATCGAAGTGGTCATCATAGCAATGTTGCCATTGTATAAAGCATCATAAGCTGAGGCAACATCACTACCCGTTTTGTCTGGTCCGTAAGCACCACCGTTAATTGGCGTATAATCTTCGTTGAAATAAGAAAGGTCATACGCAAAGGCATCTCTTGCCACCCAACGATTTGGATTGGTTGGAATTTGCATGCCGTCCTGGCCAATATCCTCGGTAGAATTGAGTACGGCGCCATTTACGCCTTTGACCCACCCTTGGAGCGTATATGCATAATCCATTCCCTGTACATTGAGTTCCCCCAATTCCTGTCGTGCCAGCGGTCCATGGAAATAGTATTCATACCGCGATTCGCTCTCCCACGAATAATCATCTCGCGACGTTTGCACCTCAACCAGTTGATTGTTTCGATCATATACTAAACGATGTACAAACTGATCCGCTTGATTCTTTTGGTAAATGGTTTTAAGAACATTCCCACTTAAGAGGTCGAAGGTGTAATCGATGCTGAACAGGTTTCTCTCTAATGGTGCAAGTGTTGGTAAGTCTTGAACATAACGACTCAGGTTCCCCATCGCATCGTACGAGTAAAACACACCATGGTCGTACGTTGCATCATTGTTGTCGTTAACCTGTTCATAAGTCGAATAGGAAATCCAGTTGCGTAGGTTTTGTTGACCACCAAGGTCTGCGAATGCATCATAAATCGGTTGGGAAGCATTGGCTTCGTCAAAATAACTTCGTAGAACTTCTGATTTGTAACTTGGGTTACCAGAAACATCAAGCATATTGGTTACGGATGAGTTGGTGGCTGCGAACTCTGAAGTCATTCCTCCGGAGGGTGGGTTCTGAGGGTCAACGATTCCCGATTCAACCGTTCTTCCTAATTCGTCGTACACTGTGTAAGCGAATTTATTGTCTACAGCCTGGTCTTCGTTTTGACTTAGGATGGGGCGGCCAAGTTCATCGTACCACATATTGCTTTCGCCACCATCCGGTGTTTCTTGAGATACAATTTTCCCAAGACTGTTGTATCTATATTGAGTAGCCAGGTCGTGATAAGTAAGAGGTCGTGTAGCAAGGTTACCGGAACGGTAAGCTGCCGTTTTCGCAATGCGATCATTTGCCAAGAGCAATCGATCTATGTTACTCAGGCTGGCGTTGTCTACATCAACTCCCGCAGGAGGCACAGTTTTTACCAACGAACCGCTTCGGTCGTAGTAGTATAACATATGGTGAAGTGTTCGGTCGTTGTAACGAACACGCATTGTTTCCTTGAGAGAGTCGCTGTTCATGCATACGTTGACATACATACTGTCGAATAACTCGATACGCCTTTTGAGATAGTCGTCATACCGTGTAAGGGCGTTGGTCATGGCAACTTCGATGTCCTCTTCAAAACAAGGCTCAGGATCTACGATTGGCCGAAAAAAGGGTTTGTTGCATAGACGAGCACAGTTGAGACATGGAACTTCAACACCAATATCAATAGTCTGGAAACGTCCCGTTAAACCAATTGTGTCATAGCAGTAGTCTTCAGAGCCGATGGTTACATTAGGACAATTAGCTTTGCTGCCCCAATATTTTTTAGGCATGCGATAGACTGCAATGAGTTTAAACATGTCAGGTGGTCGACACCCATGTACCTCCAGTGGTTTTACGTCAAGAAACTCAACGATTTCGCCAAAGTTCCACTTTTTAGCGGCTGAGGGAAAGGTAAGATTGAAGGCCATTTCGTATCCATTTTGATCTTCAATGGTCACTACCAGTTCTGGAACTTTGACCTCCTTCAGAACGTATTCCAGGTGATTTGAGAATCCATTGTCGTACAAGGTTGGGTTGTTGTAGAAAGAGTTGATGTCAAACGCACCTATTCCGGTGAAATTCCAATCTGTCGCATACAGATAATTCGGTTGGTCTTTTCGGGTTATTTGATCCAAGAAGGCCCTGAAAGCATCAAGGTACTCCATATCTACCGTATAGCATTTTGGGCAGGGCTTGGGCTTTGGGTCGAGTGTAACACCCGACGAACATGGACCGGTAAACTGAATAAAAGACTCTAGCGATTTCTTGCTCTGCGTAGTTCCGTTGTAACATTTGTTGAATCTCGCGTTGAAGAAATCTTCCAAGAGTGCAAACCAGTCTAGCATGTCTTGCACCGCCTGGGTAATAGTTCCGTTATAGGGGTGATATTGATAGTAGAGTTCACCAAGGTCGCCGGCTAATTGGCGAAGATTAGGCTGCGCGTATCCCGGATCGTCTGGTCGAGGGTTATTAACCAGAAAGTCCTTGAAGGCCTGACCAATTGTTTCGCATGGTAGTTTTTCAACACAGGGGTCTTTTTTATGACAGCCACGAAGCTTGTTTAGATAGAAAGATAAGCTATAACCAGCATTTGGATTGCATTTCGAGAATTCCAAATTCAACAGGCGTTCTATTTCTTCAAGTAGTGCAAGCCTTGCATCATTGATGGTTCCAGATCCGGTTTTGGACGCATCCATTATATCATATATGTCACCCATTTGATCAAGTGGGGCCAGATACAAGACCCCTGGTAAATGAGAGCTTATGTTGCCGAGGTTCTGACCATTTACGATCAGGTCGATGTTATAGGCTTCTCGAACGGCCTTCATGAAGTGAAAAGTGAGTCGGTCACAGGGAATGTTATCAACGCAAGGTTCTTTTGGATTGCACAGCAAGCTTTTATTCAAAAGCCAGTCCATGTCCTCAGCGTATTCTTCTAAATTGCTGCCGCTTATGTTGTTCCAGTTGGACGTGCTTGTCCACCCGTTTACGGTATTGCCGCTATTGTCCTTACGTTCACCGGTTCCCCACATCTTTTCACAGGCTTCTAAAAGGGATTGTATGTTGTCAATAGCAAAGCCTTTCTCGCGAAGCGCAAATGCTTCAAGGGTAATGGGAGGGGTCTGGGGTGGAGTTCCGGCAAGGTAGGAATCATAATCTTCCCTAATTTTCTTTAATTCTTTACAACCGCAGGTGTCCAGGAAACCGGTTTCCGTTTCAAACTCAATCTCGGGGTCACAGGTGGATTCATCTAAGCGCGTCAGGTCGGCAGGTGGGTTAACGTCCAATTGTTGCTGAATGTGTAGATTAGATTCGGGTGGGAACTTCATTCCTGGCAGATAGTCGTCAGGTTCGCATGGTGTCGGGTCGTTGACAGGGATTCCTTTCCATAACTTACAACAGATTTGCCGCATGTTGTTGAAATTCCAGCTTGAGGGCCAACTCGTATTAAATAGAGAATCGTACAAATCTTCAGCTGGCAGGCCTCCTGAATGGCCAGAATCAAGGAGGTGCCCGATCTTCATAATGCGTTCGCATTGGCACTTAATCGATTCGACGTCCTGGGATTGGCTGACCTCGGATGTTTGCTCGCCTGGAATCACAAACCTTTCGTTGGTGGTTGCCCACTCAGTAGTAACTTTCTTACGAGCAAAACCGGCCTTTATGAACGGACTTAAACTAGGCACTTTAAGAACAGGAGTTTCAGCAGCATAACGTATTTTCTCTGGCTTGCCCCCGTTGAGGTAGATGTCATCATTTTTCAGGTCAAAGGGATATGATTCGTCAAAATACGAAACCAATAATTTTCGGGATAGAGTATTCCAGAGTTGTCCGACCGTCGAATCATAACCTGGGTCAATGCAATTTCGGGCAAAGACTTCATACTCATAATATGTGAGGTTGAATCCAAACGACCGATTCACCCAGGTGGTGAGCATGTCTTGATACAACGGGTCTCCCGCAGCGAGTTTAATTGCGGCAGAATCGTAACGCTCGTAGAATTGGTAAACGGGATCGTTTAAGTCCTTACAAACAATACAGTTTTGACACTTCTCTGCTGGGAATACGTGTCTTTGACTGGCCTTTGCCATTGCGAGGTCATGAGGGTAAGAACATCCACAAGAGTCTAGTATTGAATGAACTACCAGGTCAGGGCAGGCGTGTGGAGAACTCCATTTTATGGTATCACAAATACAATCATTTGCATCAGGGTCGTCGGTTGCTAAGTAGTCGTGTCCATAAACACCTGGAAATTGAATGAGCAGGTCATCACAAATTCCTTCTTCAAACCAGTCATTCCCCAGATGCTTTTTAAATACATCATGTAGGTTGCCGAATGGGTAGGTAGTGGTATTTGTCGAGTTTTTTAGGGAGCGGGTAATAGAGCCATATGGGTTGTCAATATCACAGCCACTCATGCATAGATTCTGTAAATCCGCCTTGAAAGCATTGAAGTCGCCTTCGGTGAGGTTCGAAATCTTTGAGCAATCGCTCAACCATTCTATCCACATGTTCACGTTGTCTTCACAATTGCGTTCACAAGAACTCGTGATTTGATCGTTAATGAGATTTTCATAATCCTCGGCATTACATAAATTCATTATGCTTCCCCAACCTTGTTCAATATCATCAAGTGAAGAAATATCTTGAGCACCAGGCCATCGCGGTACGCCTAAAAGGCTCTGAGGAATTTCGAGGTCGCAGATGGAGGTTTGGTCACATGAATTGGTATAGTAGTCTTTCAGCCATGCACGTTTTTGGGATAGGTACATTCCGCGAAGGATTGGCCAGAAAACCTCCTCCATGCAGGTGTCTTGCTCGGTCATATTGGTGGTTAGTCCGTTGTCCAAACGATACTGCTCATAAACTTCCCAAATGGTATTGGTGTGTGTCTGACAATCACCATTTGCATCAGGCAATAGATATTCAAAGGCTGTAAGACTCGTTTGGAAATCCGTTCCATGGGATGCATAATAAGGCAGGTTTAGGATTGGATCACGTTCAACGCTGGCGGATATCTCGTAGGTCGTATAGTCAATTGTTTGGCTGTTTATGGTTCCAAGTGTGCCAAGTCCCAATCCCAGAGGATTGTAGTATCCCTTTTTCTGGGCCTCTCGGGGATCTTCGGTAGCTACGAGCTTTGCATCGTATTCGTAGGTGGTTTCAATCGCCTGGCATTTTGGATAGTAACAATACTCGGGGTGAATGTAGATCAGAGACTCTGCCCACGAACTTTTCCAGAATTTGACAAAATCAAGAACGGATTTGAGCTCATGAGGTCGCACAAATTTTTGACCGTCTATGACAACATGAGTTGCACCAGAAACAATATCGGGGTAGTTGTTGAATACCGGAATTAATGACTCGGTTCCATCTGGGTCGTAATAGAGGTTGGCCGACGTGTTGTGGTTGAAAGGCACTCTCCAGTTGCGATCTGCGCCGCTGCAGGTACGCCATTGGTCGGATAGAATGGATTTCTGATTATAACCAGCGTCGCCAATCGTTTTGTCAACGTTTCCATATTCGTCCAAGGTGAAATACTTCATGTATTGACCACCAAGTGTGACATCGGCCAACATGTTTTGGTAGAGTATATCGCAAGGGGACTTTTCTTCACAAATCTCGTTGCACACTTCAATTAAATCCGAAAGCTCTTCTTTCACCGCGATGTAATCTGTATGAGAGTTTGTGTCAATGCTGTTTTGCAAACACCAGTTTCGGATACTATCTCTGGTGGAATTCAACTCACCAATCTCATAATCACAATGTTCACAGCTTATTTCACATTCAATAGCCATTTGACTTAGTTCCTCCGAAAGGAATTCCGTAAAGGTTTTAACGCAACCCGACTGTTTTAGGTAGTATTCCCGGTTCTGTTCGAGTCCATTTCGAGTCAGTCGAAGCGTTTTGACCAATGTATATTCACCTAGGCCAAGTTCAAGTGCAATGGGAGCGGGTTGTGCCTTAAAACGTATTGGTTTCTGACAATCGGCAGAATCGTCAATCGTACCCACCGTAGCTGTAATTGGGCCGCTAGGTATTTGTTCGTTTCCCCATTGGTCGATTAAGCTGATGGTCATTTCATATTCACACGAGTAACAGAAGTTGGTGTCGCAAGCTGCCGACATCTGCAGGGGCTGGAATTCGTAATTGAATTTCCAACTATCTTTCTGAGTGACAAGAAATGTGTGGTTAATTACTTTTTCTTTTTGGTTTGAAACCGTGTTGTTCCAAAAGACATCGTATCCATCCACACCGGCTATATGACCAATAGGTTCCAAACTTGGGGTATTGTCGTCATCACCCGCTAAAGCAGTTGCAATGGTTCGACCAAACAGATCTATATACGTTAGTGAAACCTGTCCATTGACGTCTTGCGTCATAATCTTTTTGTAGTTGGAATAAGGCCCCACTTCGGCCGCGAAAAGCACGTCTAGTTCTTCCTGCGTAGGAAGACCCTCCCATACTACAGTTTGCTTACCTTCACTTAACGTGGAATTGTGGTCGTAAGCTGTAAGTTGGTGAGTCTTACCAACAGAACCTGAACGGCTAAGCCGAACTTCAGGATCGTTTGTGAATTCTTGCTGTGAAAATGCATAACCATCGGCATCTGGTAGAAAGCTGTGTCGTCTTTTTACGTTCTCGGAGTACGAACTTGCTTGCAGATAGGTTTGAAACTGATCGGAGTAGTAATAATTTGAGCCAGACAAATCACTCATCTTATTCACCAGAATCTCATGAGAAACAGTGCTGCCTAAGTTGTAGTTTAGATCAAAGTCAGTATAGCTGTAGTTCTGTCCGCTTGGATTTTGATTCAGTTTTTCGCGGAAATCATAACCTCGCTGATCGAAAACGGGTGATGGCATCACTGAAACCGCGGGGCGTCCGAGGTGATCGTAGATACTAGAGGCAACTACCGGGAGATCATTTTCGTGGTCCATGGATAGCTGACTACGCGTTCTAAGAAGACCGTCGGACCATTCAAGGAGGATGTCATATTTAGTTTCCTCTGCGTAGGTCGTAGACCTGTTCCAGTTCCTCGAAACATCGTAGTTCTGAACTTTTAGAGAAGTTTTTCCCGATGTCTGTCCAAGGCTGACTTGAGATTGGTCCGGTAAGGACCATAAGGTGGCAATTTTTCGACTTGATTGAGTTAGTTTTTCGCTTAGAGCCCGGACTCGATAAACCAAATACCCTTCTGGAAGAAAGATTGGGATGTCTAAACTCGTCCCGTCTGTAACGCGAATACGTGTGGCACTATGACGAAAATCAATGTATATCGCAGACAATGGGGGGAGGTTTGGGTTTCGGTTTTCGGGAGACTGGATGAAGGCAAACTCAACTTCATATGATTCTGCTCCCGGTTTGCTTGGCCAGGTTAGTCTAATTTCCTGATCCTTTGCATTAACATTTGGCTTATCAGACGAAATGGACATCAAATTATGATCTAATGCATTTTTGGTCATCGCCTCAATTCGATTGATTTCGATTCGGTTTTCGAGTTGTATTACAGGAAGTTGCGCGTTGGGGTAGGTCAAACCAGAGCCTGTTACCGCGACATTGTTTATGGTAACCTTGGACCAAATAACATCTTCTAACGTAATTACCACTCGGTCAACTTCCTTGGCAGTCTGACCTGGGTCATACTTCAATTGTATAGTTTTTAGTATGGGTGGTTGAGTCACAAACACATTGCCTATCAATTTGTCCGTCTCTATGGTTAGATCAATGTCGAACGTAATGGCAGAGGCAATTAGGTTCAAATTGGACCGGTCAATGTTGAGTATGATGCGGTTGTCCACTTTTCGATTGTAAAAACTTGTGGTCCATGCCGGGTTATTATAAATTGAACCTGTTCGGGGAGGAACGTCATGTTGATTGTCCACAACCTGAGCGGAGGCGGGAAGCGATGTCACTGTATTAACCCCGGAAGTAAAGGGATATTCCTTTGCCTTGGCGTTCAATCCCGAAATCAAGATCATGAACAACATCAGCGCGAGTGTAACCAGATTCGAACGGTGTCTGCCTACCAGTGATGCGTCGACTATTGTCTGTTTATTGGTTTGTCTGTAAATATTCATTTCAATACGTGTTTGGGGTTAAAGTTTGTATAGCTCAATTTGGTCTAATTCAGGTTCGTCCTGAAGCTCCAGCGTCTTGAGATTAATTACGTTAGCTGGATCTATGAGTACCGGTATTAGTCGTTCGTCTGTGTTGCGCTGAACCATCCGCATTACGGTGCGATGGATTTCCGACTGCCCAAGTGCATTTTTGCGCACCTGGGTCAAAACCGTCTCTTCCAATTCATCGGTGCTTCTCCGAAACTTGATCGTAAGGGTCACATCATCCAGGTAGTAGGTGTTGATTCGAAAAGGCCCTTCATTTTTCGACCTTATTATTTGGATGGAATCAGCGTTACTAAACCCAGCCAATTGATGAATCACGCTGTCCGGGATTTGATTTTTGCGTTTGATCCGAATTTTGGCTCGGCGAACCGGTAATGGGGTTCTTCTTACCAGAGTTGCGATCTTCGACTCCGCATACACCGTTAGTACGTTGCTCGCCCATGTGTACTGCCTGTAGGCATCCCCAAATTCCGTGTATGTTATGCCTTTACAGCTACCTTCTTCCATTTGCAGTGAGTCCGTTAAATCGAGGTTTACGTAGTTGTATTGCCGCCAGGTTTTAAGGTAGCAAGCAGGTTTGTTGGGTTTTTCTTGTCCAAAACCTGGGATGTATAAGAATACTAAGAACAGAGATATAGAAACTAGTTTTTTCATGGTTATTAATCTTTAAAGCTTTGGTAATTTTCACTGAGTGTCATGATGCCACGGTCTGTTTCCACCTTATTGCGTTGGAGACGTCCGGCTTCATTGTATTCGTAGAATGTGGCAAAATTATTTGGTCCGAGACTGGCCATAAGTCGTTTACGGTCTTTGTCGTACACGTAAGCATTCATAATGGCATCTTCAGGGAAAATCATGATATCATCCACAAAACAGGGAAGGGCCGGCTCGCCTGTCCGTCTGTTTACCATAAACCGCATTCGCTCGATTTCTTCTCCTGCCAGGAGCGTAAAGCGATAGGTCATTTTTCTCCATTCATTGACGAAAACATCCGGTGTTTCAGTGGTTAACCCAACCGGTGTAGAAGTGCCCCCTACATCTTTGGTCAGGTGGAACTCGAATTGGCCTTCAAATCCTTCTTTTACCCAAAGTGAAACAATGTATTCCTGGTCTGTATCTGGTTTGAGGTAGAAGTTGGTTGCGAAGTGGCTTTTGGTAAGCACATTTGAAGGCGTACCAGGAGAAGGAGCGCCTTCGTCAGACGCATCGTTGTCTAGCTCAACGTCAGTCCAGCCATCACCTAACATAAGGGCCTTATTGCCTGTGTGGGCCTGTTGTTCGCTTATGCGATTTACACCACCGATTAGGGCCTCACCTACACGCCAGTGTCTAAATGATTCACAGAACTCTTCCTGCCAGTCAGGTGTAACAACCGTATTAAGGCCTAAGTAGTCCTGACAATTCAGTTCCACATAAGCGTCACCAGAATAGTCCTCAAAACTCTCAAAAAGTACTTCGTTGTAGGCGGCGTTGGATACAGCAGCGACTGGTAACGAACGTTGGTAATCATATAGGATAGAATTGCGTATACCATTGAGGGCACTAACGGTTTCCAGATCGTTGCCAAGAAAGTCAGTTTTAGTTACGGAGTCTTTCCAGGTCCAGGGGTTTGTCAAACTTTGAGTTGAGTTCTTTTGCCAGGTAGATGTAGATGAATTGTAGGTCCAGTAGGGTTTGAAATCTGATAAGTAACCCGATTCACGAATGTTTGTCGAATTGGGGTCGGTAGATACATCTTGCACCTGAACCCGGGTAGAATGAGCGTTCCGCTTTTCATAATACACCACTTCGGATGCGGGTCGCCAATTACCCTTTAACCCGTATACATATGGGTTAATAATATCTCCCGGATGGAAAGCCGACCACATGGAACACAACGCACAGTTTGGAAGTGGATGCATGGGATTCTCATCGTCTCTTCCACAATCACAGGGCGCAGGTTTGCCATAAAAAATCCCGTTACCCGCACCAGAATCCAAACTGTCATAGTGAAAGCCAAAGTCTTGAGTGTAAGAACTCGGAGTGTTGCGATAGCCATAACCATAAGCTGTTAGGTCACCACTAACCTGCGGAACTGCTGGTAGTGTACACATAGGCTCCGCACAGTATCTGAACTTATAAAGCATTTTGCGTTCGTCATGATAGTCGATTGTTTTCGCCGAAATAACTTTATCCCAATTTGCGAACTCATGCCACTTCCCGGTTGAGTGGTCTAGGGGGTTGTCCTTGAGTACAATGGTTTCCGCACCATATGTCAACAGGTTTTTATGTCCTGAACGGAATACGCGAAGCCGATTAGTAGGTGTGGTGTTATTCCCAAGTTGATCAATTAGTTCAACGGTTCCGTTATGGGATGATAGCACCCAGTATTTTGTGGTGTTAGCGAAATCGTCGGGCACCAGAATGTCTCCTGGCAGTAAACTACCTGAAGGATCAGTTAGTGAACTTCCATTCCACTGAAGCTCCACCGTTAAGCCAAGGTTCTCGTATGCTCCGGCAAGCTGACCGTTCATCCAGTAAGCTGGTTTGTTCAGGGTGTACACGTTGTCGTTAAATTCGTCCTTGGTCTTTGTCACCATCACTTTACCGGTTACTGCATCCCATGCCATGTTTTTGATAAAGGTGTGATTGCCCTTGTCCATGGTGTGAATCGAATCCAATATGCCATTTCGGAATACTTGTTTGGTTACAATCATGATCCGGGAATCGTTGGAGTGATATGCATAACTCCCAAATACAGAAGGTATTATTGGGATTGGCATAGGGTTAGCAATGTCTACATTGGGTGTAATGGCACCATCCTGATTAATTTCAGTAGTTCGGAACGCAAAAACCGTGGGCACCATTTGAACCCCCATTTCTACATCTTCAAAACTTCCATCTTTGCGTAAAACGGTAACGGTGTTGACCAATGCATTTTTAGAGTCCATTTTGTAGTGAAAAGTCTTCGATGTAATTGCATTTTTACCATTGGGCTTAAACGTTTTTACGGATTTGGGTTTGCCATGCATATCGTTTTGCTCAATCATAAAACCCTGTGAAGCGGCCGCAAACCCCAACTTGGCTTGTACGTCAAACCCAAACGTAAACTTCTTGCTATCACTTTCGGCTGGTTCTTTTGCAACTCCATCTGTTGAAGGTTCTTTGGACTTAAAGGTGTCTTTGAGTTGTGGAGAAGTGAAGTTCCGGATGCGCTTGTCGATAGTGGTCATTGAAGATTTGGTAGGAAAGTCATAGGCCGTATAGAATTCGTATTCGGTTCGGCCGGTTTGGTGCCTCACAATGTCTTGGTGTGGGGCTACATGTTGAACCGTAACCTTACTGTAGCCTACCTGGGCAGCTGGATAAAACTCTTCTCCAATAGGTCCTAAATCGTAACCAATCGAAACAGAACCCAATGGCCCACTTCTTTTTCGCCGATATACGTCTTTTAGTGCCTCGTACTGAATCGGACGAACAAGTGGATTTTCCTCTCCTCCAATAAATGGTTCGTATATGGCAACACCTGAGGTAGATGTACTATCACTTCCTTTGTTGTAGGTGTACAGCGTGGTGTAAGAAGCTTCCGATTCGGTACTATCCGACATGTGGTGCCAGCCGTCATAAGTGGTGACTGTTTTTACGCGATGGCCACCACCATATTTTTTTCTTTGTGGATGAAGAAGTCGAATAAACGATCGATCAATATCAATACGTTGAGCATGACTACGAGCCTGATAGTAATTAACCGAGCCCATAATCGACTTAATATACTCAGGTATTATGCCTACCGCCTGATTCACTGCATCATCGATTTTTTCTGATGTATTACTACGCTTGGTGTATCCTTTTGGATTCATGACATGAGGCACATTGCTCAACGCATATTGCAATGCCATTTTAGTTACAGGATTGACCTTAGTCGGCTGCAACCGTCCAAGTTCATATGGGGCCACCTTAATATAGGCTTTGTTTGTACTGGCAATATCACCGTGTTCTACTACAGAGAAGAAGCCGGAAACCTGCTCATTAGCCAGGCGTTCTCCGGTGCGCGCCAGGTTGACGTTGAAACTGAAAAAAACAAGACTGTCGTTAGTGATGTAATCGACGGAGGTGGTTCCGGGATCTTTTTCAAAGGTGATGTACAGGTTTGGGTCCTGTATGCCGTCGTATAATTCGTTGTCATCATAATCCGAAAGCGATCCTCTGATCCCACTAATGGGTCTCATTACCATGGCGGGTTCGTTTTGTACATACGCATAGTCATCGGATTCGTAGGTCCAAGTAATTTTCCCGCCGGAGGGTAAGGTTACATCTGACATCATCCAGGCCGAGGCCCAGGTGTCAATATTGTTTGGGTCTTGGTGGGTATAAGGAAAGTGAGCCAAGGTCGTTTGACGGTCGTCGGAAACTCCACTTTTTTTGTACAGATCGAGTGGATGGTATGTACCCCACCGGTCACCACTGAGGTACGCATAATCTGGGTTAGCCGTATTGTACTCAAATAGGTAGGGGTCGGATGTAGCCATACCAAACGAATGGTCAATAAACTGAAGCGTATGCAGGGTAAGTTTACCACCGGAAAACTTAACATTTGAGCCATATCCGGCCACAAGATCCTTAAGAGGATGCTCGTTACAAGAGCTAGAAACGCTAGGTGCCTGGTAAGTTTTTACACCTTGGCAGAGGTCATAGGAGTACCCCAGTTTAATCTCTCGGGTTGGGCTGGCAGAAAGTCCGTCCTTTTCAAATGACGCACGGTCGAAAATTTTGATGCCAACCAGGCATTTTTGGCGATTCCCAGAGGTATTGATGCCGCCATTGCGCCCGACATTGCCATAACCATCTGCGCGATCTTCAAGTTCGAAGACAACAATCTCGTTTTTGGTTTCAATGCTGTGCATATACCACTGTTCCCGTTGCCCGTATGAAAAACTTGCTTGATCATCGAGTTCGTCTGATTCGTAACCTCTGGCCCAGTTTGCGTCTGTAAAAGGAGTTCTCCAGTTGAATAGGGAGTGGTACATGTCTGAGCTAGACGAGTTGTAATCCGGCATGCCATAGTTGAATTTGACATAATTCCCCAAGTCATCTTTTGTTGGGCCGTCGCCAGTTAAGTCTGAATAATCTTGAGATAAGATAGTGGTCAATAGGAAAGTACTGGCGTATGAAGGCGTTTTAACCTCTTCAAAGAAGTTGTTGATACCCTTTTTGTTTGACTCACTGTCGTCTGCATTGCCCGATTTGGTATAGCTTGTGGTCTTGCTTAGGTAATCATCAAGGTCCTGGCCTGAGCCACTGCCGTCTACGGCAAACCGCACATTGTATTCGTTAACCTGATACACCGGCAAGCCAAAGTTGTATAACATACCGTCTGGTTGGAGTACGTTGATTTCGGAGATGTGGTGCCCCTTACGATAGTCAGAAGCGCGGTCTATTTCGTCATAATTAAGTGATGTTGACCCGGAACTGGTTGTGGAAACCCTATATGAGGTTTGACAAGCAGCTCCGGTTGATTCAAATTGATAGCTTCGTAGTTTGGCAGTGATGCCTTGTTTACTCGCCTCATCGGCGGTAAGATAGGAAATGGCTTGCAGCCGAGCGCCACGCGACGATTTAGCCGCCTGTGCACTAAGTGTACCCATATCGTTTCCCTGAACGCCAACCATGTCGTTGGTTATACGCCATGCCGATAATTTATCACGGGTATTGCTTTTGAGTCCAAACTTGATAGCCTGTTTGCCGCCAAGTTGGTTGTCATAGGCCATATCTGTTTCCACAAACTCGAAGTCGTTACGCAGGGCAAAGGGCTCGTATGTACTATTGACACTCCTGTCTTTGAATTTTAAGTAGGGAGCTGCCTCGTTTTTGCCTTCCCAACGCTCTGTTTTTTTGATGACGTGTCGGAGCCCGAATTTTCCGGCAATTTCCCAGTTGGTGCCACCGCCTATTTCAACTTGTATTTTCGGATTGGTAAAGGTGGTAACCTTTCCGAGAGAAGGGGTAAGGATACCTATACTGTTTTGCTTAATCTTGAAACTGCCGCCAACCCCGTTTGCAGATACATTAAATACGTCATAGGTTGCAACAGTTGGTGGTAGTTTTTGCGTTGTTTTGTCAATGACCATTGAGGCAACTTGATGGTCAAGGAGTGCTCCTTCAGCCTCGGTGCCTTCCTGAAAATAGAGGCTGCCATAGGCCTTGGAAGCCTTGAATTTTTTTGAGTACTTCTCAGTGGATACAACAACTTTTCCGGAGATGGCCCGATCATCGGCAAATATTTTATCCCCTGATATGGCGAGACCGAAGACCTTGACCGATGCATGAATGTCAGGGTTAAACTGCGGGAGGTAAGAAGATGAAAGGAAGTTGGCCCCGAAATTGGCCACATCTGTTGCTCCATAGCGAAATCTGGGTTTCTTTAACGCCATGGACTTTAGCCCTTTTTCCGTACTGAATTTGATTGAAGGACTCGAAAGCAAGATGTGGTATCGTTTTTCTTTTCCTCCTAACCATCTATTGTCCAAAAAACCTATGCGCGGCACTACCTCATAGGAGTTGCCGTCAAACGCACTGTAAGACGTCTTAAAGTCAAGAATTGGTATTTTTTGGGTAATTGAGGAGTCTCGCAGAACTATGGCAATAATGGAGTCGGAAAGAGTTGAATCTCGAATGACTTCACCCGTGAGGGTCTGAATGGTTTTGTTAGCAGATAATCCAAAGCTCAGGTCGTAATTGATGCCAAAGCCACGGTAGTTGTCATGGATTATGGTGGGCAATCCATTCATCTTTATTCCACCGTTTAATCCGACTAACTCTACTTGTTTACCTTCCTTGTTGTGTGCTTGAAAGTCATACGCCTGTATAATCCGGGGTTTCTTGTTGATTTTTTTCTCTACTTCGTCACCTTTAAAATCGTCGGGTATTCCACGCATGGCTCTTCCAATGGATCCTGCCTGAAGACTCCATCCTAGACCTACCCATCCGGCGTTTTGCTCCGAGTTGATATCGCCCGAGTAGGTCAGATTAATTGGATAACCTCCAATGTCAAAGAGTGGAATAGAGTATTGCATGTTACCAGTGAATTGATCCACTAGTTGACCAGGCCCAATCTTTTGAAATCGACTGTATTCCGGAGGTGTAGGCCCTCCTGTTGTGGCCATGGCAGTCGATATAAGGTCAACAGGGTTGAACATGAGGCCAACGGCCAGGATGCATAAAACTTTTGTGAGTCTGGATTTACGGATACGTATAAGCATTTTGGTATTCTTTTGGTGTTTAAGTGATTAAGGTTGGTTTAATGATTGCGAGGTTGGTCGGTTTGGTCTTCAAACCGGATACGAACAAAAAACGGATCAGATTTGCCATTAGTGATCTCAAATACATAGGTAATGTCTGTCTCCAGATCTTGAATGTCTTCAGGTTTCAAGGCGAGGTTGGTTTTTCCTTCGGTCTTGTTTGTTTCGATCAACTGACCTATTTCAAACCACTCGTTTGATGTTTCCGAGCGGATACGCGCAGACCAGTCCATTTGTTCATCTGAGTGATACCGGTCCTCAAACACAAAACCGAGTTTCCGGTTTACTGGATGACCGTAGGCTTCCATTCCGAGTTTGGGTTTGACAACGTAGAAATACTCTATGGGTTTGGGTTGGTCAATCTCGAACTCCCATACGTCGCTGGTGCCAATGTGAACATCACCGATGTAAGCAGATACCTGCCAGGCATAGCGCTGACCTCGACGTAAGTCATTTAATTGGCCAGGGAACATCTGAGAAATAGTGGTGAGGTTCGTGCGTTCGTAAACAGCGCGGTTTCTTCGAATTGCATCTTCTGCCGTTTGTCCTTCGAGCATGTTGACCAAGCGGAATGTATAACGGAGGTTGGAGCTATTTCCGAAGGGCATTGGAGGAATCCAGTTGAAGTTGGGTCGAAGGTCCTCGACCACGGATTCGTCTTCAGGGGTGTTCAGAAGCAAGGGTGTTATGGTTTCCGAATGTGCTTGACCGCAAGCAGTGTAATTTTGTTCAATCTGAAACGCCCGTTTACAGGCTTCTTCAGTGTCCATGCATGTTAGCCGAATACAATAAGTGTATTCCCCGGGTGGAAGGAATGAAGTACTCTTTTCGATAGCCGACAAGTTATGGTTTAGGTACCTGCTCTGAGAAATGCCAAAGGAGGTTGGATTGTAGCTATTTACACCTGGCTCGATGGAATGGGTCCTACTTTGAAATTGCACCACCAGGCCACTTGATTCATGGCTGAGTTCGGCTTCGTATCTGACAGTAACGGAATGGGAGCCAGCAAGTATTATGTCAAAGTTTAGAATGTCTTTGCTGGCCAACTGAAAACCGTTGATGGGGTGCGGATTGATGACTACCTGGCTTTTAACTATCGTGGTACTGGATAAGAAGAAACACAGGAATGCAATACAAGTTAGATTGAGATTGGGTCTGTTCATGCTTATTTTTTTAGAAATGAAAAAACAGTAAAGTCTATTATGGTAAGTTGGAAACATGTAACCAAATCACCCCATTTATTTGATAAGATCGAAGGGCCGTTTTGAATCTGGTAGAGTTGACTTTGATTCTGGTGTAACAGCAAATTGTGACTAGTTAGAGGCAGCTGTATTATTGTATTTCGCATTATTTATATTTGTGTAAGGGTGCTTCTGGTAAATCCAGAATGCCCGACTTACACAAACCCGCCCTTAAAAACCTGAAAATGAAACCTACTACGTATAGCGTTGTCATTGTAGACGACGAGGCCCGTGCCCGCCAACATTTACAAGCGTTGTTTGAAGACTATTGTCCTGAATTTAACTTGGTTAGTGCGTTTGAGAATGCGAAAGATGCAATTTCGCATTTACGTACACATCCCGTCGATGTGGTGTTTTTGGATATAAAAATGCCGGAAATGAGTGGCTTGGAGATGCTTAAGCACTTTAAGCCCAATGGAACCAAGTTCGTTTTTTTTAGTGCTTATGACGATTATGGCGTAGAAGCTATCAAACTTGGTGCATTCGATTACATTCTCAAACCGCCACGAATTGGAGACTTGAGAAACCTGGTGGCGAGACTTGATGACTCTCCGGCTATTCACCATAAGGATTTAATAACGGCAGTCGGTGGTAA
This sequence comes from Bacteroidia bacterium, assembly GCA_017640445.1. Classification (GTDB taxonomy): domain Bacteria; phylum Bacteroidota; class Bacteroidia; order NS11-12g; family UBA9320; genus UBA987. The sequence goes on from JAEPQQ010000001.1 coordinate 119,936, forward strand.
GATATGTGTGCCTATTGCACATGGTTTTAAGGTCATAGAGGTGTCATCAATTTCACATATTGTCTCAGACAATTCATATTGTGAGGTCTACCTTGTGGAGGGAGGAAGATTGGTAGTGTCAAAAAGTATTAAAGATTTTCAACACAACCTTGAGCCGGTTGGCTTCTTCCGGATTCACAACAAGTATTTGATCAACCTGGAACATCTTAATTCGTTTAGCGCTCTGGATGGTGGTTTTGCCGCTATGGACTCGGGCGACACCTTGCCGATATCCAGACGTCGTTTGGCTCAATTTAAAAGTCAGGTCAAACGTAAATACTCATCCTTAGGATGAAACGAATTGTATTGTCCGTAGTGCTGTTCTTACTAGCACTAGCATCGCTACGTGCACAAGTTCACCACTTGAGGTTTGGGCTTGAGCAGGGCCTTCCCAGTAATACCACATACGGTATATGTCAAGATGAACAAGGGAGAATCTGGGTGGCTACCGAAAATGGATTGGTTTACCTTGAAAACGGGCTGCTTCACCCCGTTAAAGACCTGAATCTGCCGAAACAGGTGTTACGCGTTTATGCAAGGCGGGATAGCGGCGTGGTAATTGTTGGTAATAATCCCGTTGGCGCCTATCAGGTGTTTAGAGACGGTCCGAGTAAGGCTTTAGAGTTACCTGCTCAATTCAAAGCGTTCGATGGACTCGTAGTTGCGTTCTCAAAAAATGAAGATGCTCTATACTTTGGAGATAAAGGGCATAAGCTTTTGAAAACCACCCTTGACAGATTGGACACCATACTAGATCTGCATTCAAAGGGGACATTGAAAGAGGTTCTGGTGCAGAGCAATGGAACATTATCTCTTTGTGTTGGCCAGTCTATTGCCCGGTTTCATGACGACCAGTTTGAAGTCATAGTTGATCAACGTAGAAATTCAGACAGTGTTTATACGTATGCCAAAGTCGGTGGAACAGACTCACTCTATCACCTGGTCCAGATCCCATGGGCACCGGATATGGAAATGGGGGAACGGCCAATTCACAGTATTCAAACCACACATGGACTTCTGTTTTCTGGCTTGGAATATGGTTTGTATTCTTACGAGAACGGAGAAATAAACGTGTTTTCGGACTTGTTGAATGCGGGAAGGGCTCAGTTTACCTATTTATTTAAAGATCGAGCCGGTAATGTTTGGTGCAGTACTTCAGGATTGGGCCTGTTTTTGATTCCGAATCACACAGATATCAGAAGCTTCAATCAAACTAATGGTCTGGAAGATGGATATATAAGTAAACTATGTTGTGTAGGTCCTAACGAGACGGTTATTGCAACACGATCCAATGTCTATCAACTTACGAGGGGAACCCGGGATGTAGAGGTGCTAAAGGGTCGTCAGGATTACAAACGGATTCTGGCCCCAAGCATAAGGGATGTGGTTGTTGCTAAGGGCCGTAAAATTTTTGGTTCTTACCTCTTAATAAATTCGAGACCGGTTTTTACGGAGACCAACTATGGTCTGGGTGTCGGTTCTTCTTCCTTTTATCTGGACTCCAACCGTGATCTTTTGTGGTTTGCCGGTTGGGGCTCAATCGGTGCAATTCCTCTTTCGAATTTGGAAGAAGAAAATTTACCGGTTCCAAGCGTATTGACCAAGGAACGCGGGCTCGGTCGTGTAGCTTGCATTATTCCACTTGATTCAAATCTAATTATCACATCTGCTACTGGAGTGTACAGATATGATGTGGAGACAGAATCGGTAGAACAGATGATTTGTCCATTAGAACCCAATGGTTTTTTTGTTGGTGTTGCCAGGGCAAGAGACAAACTTTACGCAGTCTCGGTGAACCATGTTTACGAGCTCAATCAAAGGAGACAGTGGGTGAGGTCACAAATAACACAAAATCAGGTATACAGCGCTTTTACATGTGTTAGTTCTGACCACGAAGGACGATTGTGGATAGGGACTGAGAATGGCCTTTTAAGGTGCGATGGAAATCATATAACCGAGATCACGACGGGTAATGGTTTACTCTCAAATTACATTACCCAGATCGAACTAAGTGAATATGATTCGAGCCTTTGGATAGGAACAAATAAAGGGGTAACTGTTCTCGCAAAATCCATTAATTTCGGAGATAAAACGCCGTACCCTATTCAACTCAAATCCATTGAGGTTTTGGTTGGAGATAACCCACGCACTTGTTTAGAAAACGAATTCAAATCATCCGAAAGTAGTTTAGCCTTCACAATCGAATTGGAAGACTATTTTGGATTTAATTCCGTCGATTATAGATACAGACTGTCAGGGACCAATGCTCAATGGAACCATACAACACTCCCTGAAATAAAGCTGCTGGCCCTATCTTCTGGCGAGCACAGTCTTGAGGTGCAAGCCCGCATACCTGGAAAACGATGGACAGAAAGTTTGTATATCAATTTTGTGGTACGCTTGCCTTTCTGGAAGCGATGGACCTTTTACATTGTGATTTCAGTGCTGTTGATTGGTTTGATAACGTTGGTTTATTTAGTTCGCCTTCGACAGGAAATGAAGTTGAATGATGAAAGAAGAAAGGCCTCGGAGAAAATGAACCAATTGGAGTTACAGGCACTTAACGCCAATATGCACCCTCACTTCATCTTTAATTCGTTAAACTCAATTCAGAACTATTTAGTACCTACCAGGAACATAAAGGCCATCGACCATGTTGGAAATCTATCGAAATTGATTCGTCTGAATATGAAGGCCATTGGCAAAAAAGCCGTGACATTAAAAGGTGAACTGGAGCGATTGGAACTGTACATTGAACTCGAAAGGGAGCGATTGAGTCAAGAGCTTATCTATCATGTAAAAAAATCGATCTTAACAGACACAAGCGATATAAAACTGCCTTCCATGATTATTCAACCACTCGTTGAGAACTCAATTTGGCATGGAATTATGCCATCTGGTCGTCCGGGCAAAATAGAGGTCGACATTTCACTTGAGGAGTCAATGCTCACCATCCAGGTTCTCGATAATGGCGTTGGTTTGTCCAATATAGAATCCTCCAAACGCAAAGGTCACAAATCTGTTGGTCTATCTTTAATCCGAGAGCGGCTCAAAATTTACCATCCTGAGAATTCCCTGGAAGTTTTGGAGCGAGTTGATGCGCAAGGGAAAACGATTGGTGCGAAGGCCGTCATACATGTACACGCATTGGTCTAGGTAAAGGTTGAAGCCGTAAGACTTGATCACACTTGTACGAAGGGTGTAGTGTGATTTTTTACCAAATCTAAAACATTAACAAATCCTGGATATAGGTTTTGCCATCAGGAAATTCAGAGAAAACATGCATATATCGAATTCGAAGATCGCATTCGTATTGAAGGATATCGAAGACCTGCTCAGAAGGTCTAGTAAGCGCGTTCGTTGTTGCCTTCCATGAAGTATACAAACGACTTATTTACCACCCGAGTTCCACCCGGTGTAGGATAGTTACCCGTAAAATACCAATCCCCGGTATGGTTCGGACAAGCCTTGTGTAAATCGTCTACTTTTTGGTATACAATTTCCACTTGCGCCTTCATGTCAGAAGGAGTAACCAAACGGGCAATTTCCGCTGTTATCTCCTCATCGGTAAATAACGCGTATAAGTCCTTAACGGCATTCCGCATTTCTTCTAAGGGGAGCTCCAGCTGGCGTTTACACTCTTTGTAAACCTCGTCAAGTTTGTGCATTTGGTTGCTGCGTTCGAGTAGTTTCAGAACTGCTTTGAACGCTATAAACTCGTTCATTCGGCTCATGTCGATGCCATAGCAGTCGGGGTACTTGATAATAGGAGCACTACTGGCAACCACAACTTTGCGCGGCCCCAATCGGTCGAGGATGCGAAGGATACTCTTTTTTAACGTCGTTCCGCGAACAATGGAGTCGTCAACTACCACCAGCGTGTCGCGCTGTCCATCCACAATACCGTAGGTAACGTCGTAACCATCACCAACCATGCTGTCACGGTCTTTGTCCTGTGTAATAAACGTACGCATCTTAGCATCTTTAACCAGAATCTTTTCTCTTCGAATCTTAATGCTTAAGATCTTATCGAGGTCCTCCGGCGTTGGGTTATTCCCCAGTTTAATAATAGCTTCTCGTTTATACCGATCGATGTATTTATATACGCCGTCAACAACACCGTAGAAACTGGTTGCGGCTGTGTTCGGAATGTAACTGAACACTACCGGACGGATGTCATAATCCAATTTGTCAAGGATAACCCGGGCCAACCGTCGTCCAAGTTCCTTGCGTTCTTCATAAATATCTTTGTCGCTTCCCCGTGAGAAGTAAATGCGTTCAAACGAGCAGGAAGTAAGTTCTGCCTTCGGCAGTATTTGCTGCTGGCGTACCTCACCCTGTCGGTTTAGAATCAACGCGTGGCCAGGTGTGAGTTCCTTTACATCGCCAATTTTAGCATTGAAGGCCGTCATAATGGCCGGGCGCTCAGAGGCAACTACAAATACTTCATCATCCTGATAGTAGAAGGACGGGCGAATACCCTGATTGTCACGGATAATAAAGGCGTTGCCATCACCAACCATACCCACCATGTTGAAACCACCATCCAGATTTCGGAAGGCATTGGTTAATACATTGCCGAGGTCGAGGTTGGCTTTGATCTTAGCAGCGATCTCAATATTGTCTTCTGTTTCTTCTCGATACTCATGAAACAGTTTTTGGTTTTCTTCATCAAGGAAGTGCCCGATTTTTTCCAGAACCGTAACGTTGTCTGAAATTTCCTTTGGATGCTGCCCAAGGTTAATCAGGAGGTCAAACAGGTCGTCTACATTGGTTAGGTTGTAGTTTCCTGCCAGTACCAATGAACGACTCATCCAGTTGTTTTGTCTGAAGAATGGATGGATGTTTTCGATGCTGTTTTTGCCGTGGGTGGCATATCGTAAATGACCCAATAGAAGTTCTCCTGCATACGGAAAGTTCTTTTTGATCCATGCCGTATCGTTTACCTTGTCTTTGTCGAGGTTGTTGTAGGTTTTCATCACCTCCTCAAACACATCTACCAAAGCCGACTTGGAGTTACTGCGTTTCCGCGCAACATATCGTTTGCCATATTCCGGGTTAAGTTTAATGGTGGCAATTCCGGCACCATCCTGCCCCCGGTTTAACTGCTTGGCCATCAGCAGTTGCAGCTTTTTTAACCCATATAGGTGGGAGCCGTACTTTTCGTTATAAAACTCAAGAGGTTTTAGCAAGCGGATAAAAGATACACCGCATTCGTGCTTAATTGGATCGCTCATCCTTGAAATTTGAGCATACAAATGTACTATATATAAAATCAGTAATACTAGCTTTTGGTCATAAAAAAGGTTTCGTTACTTTGTGCTGAATGAAGCGGGTTGCAATCATAAACGGACCAAATCTTAACTTACTTGGTAAACGCGAGCCTGAAATCTACGGAGGCGAGTCGTTTGAGGATTATTTCAAATCGTTGAAGCAAGTTTTTTCGGCTGTTGAGATTAGTTACGATCAACACAATGTAGAAGGTGAATTGGTTAATCTGATCCAGGCCCGTGGTTTCGATTCGGACTACATAATTCTGAACGCAGCAGCCTATACCCACACCTCAGTGGCTATTGCTGATGCCGTTGCTGCAGTTCCGGCAGAGGTAATAGGTGTGCACATCAGCAACATCTATCAACGTGAAGTTGAGCGCCATGTGGATTTACTCGCAGGTTATTGCAAGGCGTGCCTTTTCGGGTTTGGTTTAGAGGGGTATCGTCTGGCTCTCCAATTCGTTATGTCGGAGATTGACTCAAACTAAAAAGCCTCCCACAAAGTGGAAGGCTTAGGTAGAATTAATTAATGTATATAAACTAAGCTGTAGTGTGTATTGCTACCTTATTCAAATGATCGGATAAGTGTATCCAAATCGTCTTTGGTTGTTGGCTTCATTTCAATGTCGTACGACTTGCCTTCTTCAGGTGTGAAATCAAGTAAACCATAGTATAACTCGCCATCTTTAACCGAGATTACCACCAAATTCATGGCTACGGCGCCAAGGTGTCTTTCAGTAATTACATTGTCGGTAATGTCGCCCCAGCCACGGACACCCACTGGCCATACGGCGTTAGCGTCTTTGAATACGGCAAAGGCGGTAGTATTTTCTCCTGACAGACCATCCAAACCGGTAAGGTTGAATACACAATCGAAGTACTTGATTGTCCAGTCAAATGCATCAATATTACCCCAACCCATTGAATCGGTATCGATGGAGTATGTCTTGTCGGCAGAGTTAAAAGTGAAACCGTTTCGACCAAACATTGAGTCTCCCTGAACGGTGTCAACATCGGCAACTTCCCAATCCATCGAATCAGGATTCTCTTCTTCGCCTCCAAAGAACAACATCATGCCTGGGTCTTCAGCCTGAGCAGGAATTACAATGTTTATTGGCTGTCCGTCGCGGATCAATACCTTTTGGCCATTGCTTTTGGCTTCTGTATAGAATTCACCTCCAGAGTTTAAAACATGTCCATGACTAATAGGAAACACTCCGGAGAAAATGATGTCGCTGTTTGAGAAAACTTCTTTAAACTTAAATTCAACCGGTCCGGTTACGTTCTGGCCCGTTCGGGTAACAAAGGAGTAAGGAGGGATGGTAATTTTAGAACCTTTTGCCGTAGTGAAACTGCCACCAGTTTCAGCGGTTAACTGAAATGTTTCGCTCGACACTTCATTGTCGGCAAAATAAGCGTCAATGTCGGTGTAGGTTGGTGTAGATTTATTGGGATTAAGTGGCTCTACGTCGTCGCAACTCGCAACGAAAGCGATCATTAATGCCAATCCTAATACGATTGATAGTTTGTTCCTGTTCATATGTGTAATGTTAAGTAAGTATTAAGTAATACGAAGTGAATTTTTAAATGGTTGGAAGTGTTTTGTTATTTCCTTACATGTATAGGAGCACACTTTATGGGTTTCCGCTGCCTGGAGTAAGTTCTTTCTCGTTTATAATCTTGTAAGATGTAAGTTTGAAGCAACCTATGAAGAATCGCGTTACAGACTTATTTGGAATACAATACCCTATCATTCAGGCTGGTATGATTTGGTGTAGTGGGTGGAGATTGGCCAGTGCGGCAAGCAATGCTGGTGGGTTGGGTCTCCTCGGAGCAGGAAGCATGTATCCGGAAGTGTTACAAGAACACCTGGATAAAATGCACAAGGCCACCGACAAGCCGTTTGGCGTAAATGTGCCCTTGCTATATCCCGATATCGAGAAACTGATAGAGATCATCATCAATTCGGGAGTGAAAATCGTTTTTACCTCAGCCGGAAATCCTGCTGTTTGGACGTCGAAGCTCAAAGAAAATGGAATAACGGTTGTACATGTAATTGCCAATTCCCGATTTGCACTTAAAGCGGCGGGAGCAGGTGTTGATGCCGTGGTGGCGGAAGGATTTGAAGCAGGTGGTCATAACGGCAAGGAAGAAACAACAACAATGTGCCTGATACCCGAAATAGCGGAGAGGTTAGACATACCGGTAATTGCGGCTGGGGGCATTGGGAGCGGAGCGTCTATGGCAGCTGCCATGGCACTTGGTGCAGAAGGAGTTCAGGTGGGAAGCAGGTTTGCGGCTGCGAGAGAATCATCCGCACATGATAACTTTAAAACCGCAATTGTTGACGCCAAAGAAGGCGATACGAAACTGATGTTGAAAGACATTGTGCCCGTTCGTTTACTCCGGAACCCATTCTTCAACGAACTTGAAGAAGCCTATTCGCGAGGAGCCAGCAAAGAAGAGAAAATTGAACTACTTGGCCGTGCCAGAGCCAAGAAAGGCATGTTTATGGGTGATATGACGGAGGGAGAGCTCGAGATTGGCCAGGTAAGCAGCATGATCGATAAGGTAGAATCCGTAGAAGACATCATGCAAGACATGGTGAATGAGTATAACGCAACCGTGACTAGAATGTCAAAACATTTACTCTAAAAAAAATGTTGTACTCTTGCGCATTAATTCAAAGCTGTGGAATACACTCTCCATACGTTTTCAAACGGTTTACGACTAGCATTTAAACAGAGCGAAAATACCCGGATCGCACATTGCGGTTATTTTATCAATACAGGCTCGCGAGATGAGTCGGACAACCAGGTGGGCTTGGCTCACTTGCTCGAGCACATGCTGTTTAAAGGCACCCAAAAGAGAAATACCAATCAGGTACTGAATCGGTTGGAAGTGGTTGGTGGTGATCTCAATGCATTTACTACCAAGGATAAAACCGTTGTGCATGCCAGCCTGGTAAAAGATCACTTTGAACGAGCAATTGAATTACTGACCGATGTGACCTTCCATTCCAGCTTTCCGGTAAAAGCTCTCGAAAAAGAGAAGAAGGTAGTAGCGGAAGAGATCGATATGTATCTCGACTCACCCGATGAACGCATCTTTGACGAGTTTCAGGAACTGTTTTATGCCGGACACCCACTGGGGAACAATATCTTAGGTTCGAAGGAGTCGGTTAACGGCTTTTCCCAGGA
>JAEPQQ010000001.1:128457-128697 GCA_017640445.1 Bacteroidia bacterium
TTCCGGCTCCTCCGGTATCCAGTTTCGACAAGGTCTTTAAGAACGGCTTTGCACAGGCACATGTTCTGATTGGGTGTGAAGGGTATGCATTGAGCCACGAACGGAGACCGGCATTAATGCTATTAGCCAATATACTTGGAGGGCCGGGTCTAAACTCGATACTGAACTTGAAACTCCGGGAAAAGCATGGGTATACATACGGAGTGGATTGCGGTTACCAGGCCTTGACCGACTCGGCTT
>JAEPQQ010000020.1:0-16279 GCA_017640445.1 Bacteroidia bacterium
TTTCTTTCGACTATAATTAGGATCAATTAACGACTAAATAAAAGGATTATGAAGTACTTACAAAAACTGGTAGTGGGATGCCTCATCCTTGCTCCACTGAACTTGCTCGCACAAAACCCGTTTGGGATAAACGAGAAAGACACGAACCAAACACGTGACATTTACGGCTACGATAGCCGACGAGAAGCAAAGCTCTACGACTATGACGGGTACACGAGTGCCGTTATGACATCGATGAAGGCTTCCGAATTTAATGGAAGCTCAGCCTATGGCTGGACGTTGGAAGAGTATCTTAAGAAGAGTTTTAAGGTAGACAAAGTAGATGCCACTGTCCGCTTTCGCAACCAGCCTGCAATGGGTGGATGTACCGGATTTCTCATCGCTCCCGACATCATGGTTACTGCAGGGCACTGTATTTCAAGTGATCAACACGAAATTACCGACGGTAAGGTTGTTTTTCACAAAAGTTACTTTAACAAATATGGTGACTTTACCTACAACCAGAAGAAATGGGTATTTGACTACACCAACGATATCAGTATGACCAAAAAGAGCCTGAAATCGGGTGAGGAATACTATGTAGCCACTATTCCCACATCGAACCAATACACAGTTAAACGAGTTCTCAAAAGCGTTTTGGACAACAAACGAAACCTCGATTACGCGGTAATTCAACTCGACAGACCTACCAGCAGAGATCCTTTTCGATTCCGAACAGGAGCCAAGATCGCCAAGGGAGATAACCTTGCCATGATCGGATCTCCTTCCGGTTTACCCCTTAAACTTTCGGATGGTGCCAAAGTAACCATCAACTCTGGTGATACCTGGTTTGGAACCAACCTTGACGCTTTCGGTGGAAATTCAGGAGGGCCGGTTTATAATAAAGCGGGACAAAACCTGATTGAAGGTATTCTTGTTCGGGGAAGAATCGACAAAGGACTCAAAGGATTTTACGTGGATGAGTCTTGCGGTTGTGTAAAAGAAGTGAAGTATGAGAACAACGAATCGGAATCCATACTCGACGACTTTGGAATCCCTGTTTCACAAATGAGTACCGAAGTACAGCGAATCACCTCTATTCCGTTGAGTGTTAAAGCGTTGGCTGTTTACAATAACTTCAAGTATGCCATTGACAACAATAACAAGGACCGGTTCGACAAATGGACCATCTACACCTGGGCCTTCACCAATGATACAACGGGATGGTTCCGTGATGCGGTTTCGGGTGAGCCAATCGGTGTAATGGCAATTAAAAAGGGTAGAACCGAGATGTTTAAGAGCCTGGTTGACCTGGGTATGCATGTTGATCTTGACCTGGGTGGTGGAAAAACCATGTTGTACCACGCAATTGAGCAACGTAACCTGGCTGCTGTAAAACATATTTTAAAACAAGGTTATGATCTCGAGTTAAAGGACGAATACAACAACACGGCCATTCACTGGGCACTGAAATATGGTACCACCGAAATTATAAACGAAGTAATCCGGAACGGTGCTAATGTGAACGCCAAAAACCGATGGGGCGAAACACCCTTGCACGTGGCAGTTGCCAAATGGAACATGGAAGCCGTACGCTTATTGATCCAAAATGGAGCCGATCCAAGTACACCCGATGGCTCTGGTAAAACACCTCGAAAGAAGGCTAAGGGTATCAAATTCAAAGACGCGGCCCGTTACCTTAAAAAAGCGGAAAAAGGAAAACTGTAATCAATCATTTTCAATTACTCGAGCCGGGGGGATTCCCCCGGCTTTTTTTATATTCGGCCTATGAAAATCCAAACCCTTTTTGCCCTGTGGCTTACCTGTTTTACAACTACCATTTACGGTCAACGGGTCGACTATGCGCAAGACATTATTGATACGCTGTGTTCCGACTATTACGATGGTAGGGGATATGTAAACATGGGCGACATTAAAGCCGCTACTTTTATATCAAATGAGTTTAAAGCACTTCATGTTCAACCTGCTTATAAAACGGGTTATTTTCATTCGTTTGGTCTTGATGTAAACACCTTTCCCGGGGTTGTTAATATTTCAAGATCTGAAGCCGGCAGACGACCAGTTCAGGCAGGTCATGATTTTATCGTCGCATCTAACTGCTCTTCCAAGTCGGTTGAATCTGCCACCCTTATGGCGGCTAGCAACGAGGTTCTAGGTAGTAGAAAAACGTTTAAAAAGCTAAAGAAAACAGACTGGAGCACAACCAACACGGGTAATCGCAATATTTTGCTCATAGACACGCTGCGCGATGACAAAACCATTCAAAAAAGGCTGGATAAAGTTCTTAAAAGGTATTCTGGGGATATCAAATTCCAGACACAGGAAAAGCTGACCTGGTCGGTGGGTCGCACGCAAACCGAACAATGCGTAGTTCATACAAAGCCCGGAGTATTCCAAAGTGGAGATCAGGTAGCTATTGACATTGAGGCCAAGTTTGTTGAGAACTACAGAACCTGGAACGTGGTGGGCCTTATTGCGGGCAGCGAACGCTCGGATTCCTTCATTTTTGTCACCGGACACTACGATCATCTTGGACGTATGGGGCAACAAGTGATTATGCCTGGTGCCAACGACAATGCCAGTGGTATTGCCATGATGCTCGACCTGGCAAACTATTACGCACAGAATCGCCCGAGGTACACCGTTGTATTTGTTGCCTTTGCCGGTGAAGAAGCCGGACTGGTAGGCAGCTATCACTTTGTTAAGCAGCTAAAAAAGGTAATTCCCGACCCAACGCGAATACGTTTTGTGCTCAACATGGATCTTATGGGTTCCGGGCAGGATGGCATCATGGCTGTTAACGGAGCTGTTCATACCAAAGAGTATGAGTTACTCTCCAAAATCAATGAGGAAAACGGATATCTACCAGTCACCAAAAAACGCGGAAACTCTTCGAACAGTGATCACTACTTTTTCACGCAAATAGGGGTGCCGGCATTTTTCTTCTATTTAATGGGGCCGTATACACATTACCACGATGTAGAAGACACTTCTGAGAACCTGAGACTCGAGAAAAAAGCATATGATGGTGCGTTTAACTTGTTGCGCACATTTGCTGATGCCTTGATGGGTGGTTAAACAACTATCGTAAAAAAAGAGACTTCCAAACCACTTTTACATCGGTTTCGAACGTGTAGTTTTTGGCGTAGAAGTAGTTGAGCTTCTTTCGCATTTCTTCACTGATTTCAATCGACTTCTTTGTGTCCGTGAGACTGTATACGCCTGGTTTTAGAACGGGTAAATCTTCGGTGTCAACACGATTGTCGTAAGACACCCAGGTCTTCTGTCCGAACAACACCTGAAAAACGTTTTGATAGTGCCGTAGAATACCTTTACCAAACCATCCTATCAGTACTCCCAGGGGCAAGAGAAGCATGCAAAGAAGCACGTCTAAAAGCCGTTTCTTTTGTTGTTGGTTTGGGTCGGCCAAGGCAAAGATGATCTCTTCGGTATACAACTCTCCATTCACGTCTTTGGCATTGCTTCCGATGATGAATTGACTATCGTCTGGTACGATTTTAAAATTGACATTCTTGGATGCCATTTTACTCATCCAGTGCATTGTTTCTGAACTACTTACATCCTTTGAGCAAAAAATTACTTCATCCACTTGATACAACTCACAAAGGTCATTTAGGCGGTCTACCGAACCCAGTATCTCATCGTCGTGTTCCTCTTCTAGCGCTACAAAGCCAAGGAACTGGTTTGTGGTTTCTGACTTCTGCAGTAAACCCAGCACCCGATTTCGTTCTTCGCGATGTCCAACAATAACGGTCTTCAGATTTGCAGCCCGGCCCAGGTTGAAATTCCTGTATCGCTTATAGTGTGCGATAACCCGAATGATGAGCATGGCTAAAGCCGAGAGAGCCGTACCTGCCAGAATGATGCCCCGACTGTATCGGAGAGTATCTGGTAAAAACGCAAATAACGCAGAGATTACGATGGTACCGGCTAAAACTCCCCGGATAACCCTACCCATGGAATAAGGCCTTTGATACCCTCCACTCCAAAACACCATTAAGATCCAAATGAACGTATAGGCAGGGAAGTGTGTTTGACCATATATCGGAGCAAAGTAGTTTTCAAAGTTCTTTATATGTTCCTCCCAGTAGTCTTTTATACCAAATAAACCAACCAGTATAACCGCAGCGTCAACCAGGTATAACCATGTTCGGGAAATCATTCGCTGTACCAGTGCCAGAGCCGCCCTTAAGTATATCGACAGGTTAATCAAGCCTACAAAGAGGTTGGCTGACTGACCTGTATAGTGCTTCCTTGCAAAAATTACCATGGCGCGGTAAAACACAAACACGTAGTTGGCCGACATGCGTTTGGTGCTTTCGCCTTTGTAATGGATGATGGATGTTTCGGGGAAATAAACATTGGTAAAGCCCGCTTGAGTGATGCGATAACTCAAATCGATATCTTCTCCGTACATGAAGAAGGTCTCATCGAGAAGTCCAACTTCATCCAAAACCGACATCCGCATCATCATGAAGGCTCCTGCGAGAACATCTACTTCTGCCACCTCATCTTCGCCTATATAACCAAGATGGTACTTACCAAATCGCTTTGATCTTGGAAACAGTTTATTGAGCCCAACCATTTTATAGAATGCTACTTCAGGTGTTGGCAGACCTCTTTTTGATTCAGGTAGGAATTTGCCCTTACCATCAATCATTTTGACGCCCAAGCCACCCACGTTTTGGTGCTGATCGAGGTAGTTAAGGCATTTTCGGAACGTATCTTCCTGTACAACGGTATCAGGATTCAGAAGTAATACATACTCGGCGTCAGATTGGTTGATGGCCTGGTTATTGGCAACGGCGAATCCGACGTTATCGGTATTGGCAATGCAGACCACATTCGGGAACTTTTCCCGCACCATTTGGACAGACCCATCGGCCGAGTGATTGTCAACCACGTAAACGTCACCATCAATCCCTTCCATGGCCTTTTGAACGGACAAAAGACATTGTTCAAGGAAGTACTTGACATTGTAATTTACTATGACGACCGAAAGTTTCAACAACTGCTTGGTTGCAAACTTACGTCAATTTTATGCTTACTTTTTGACGTCTGTGTCACGAAGCTTATCTGCAACCCAAACAACCACTACGGCACCTACCACGGAAGTGATAATAAAGCCGAGTTTTCCGGTTGCTCCCAACCCAACGATCTTGAAAATCCAGGAGCCAACAAAGCCACCTGCCGCACCGAGTATCAGGTTACGTAAAAAGCTCGACGATTCGCGCTTGAGAAGCCTCATAGTGAGCCAACCTGACAAGGCTCCCAGAAGAATGTACCAAATCCAATTCATCAGTTTCCAGTTTTACTTATGTTGAACGATATACCAACAAAGCTACCCCATTCCCAGATGTTTCGGATGGGAACTTCTTGGCTTGTCGACAATAGTTTATCTCCTACTTCATAACCTTCACCCAATTGTTTCACCTGACCCAGGCTAAACCCGCCATGTAATGAAACACGGCTATCGGACCCAAACAATGCAGTGAGTCCCATGAACATGTTCACGTTTCGGTTCTCACTTTGTAAGGGTACGCCTACGCCAAACGTTCCTCCCAGATTTACCGTGCGGCCCGTATATGGGTAAAAATTGACGTAAGCCGCCAGATTTGGGGAATACTTACCTCCCGGCTGAGACACAATGAAACTATCTTTATTGATAAAGTCGTCTGATGTTTCGAATCTTGGAAATGCCAGACCAATGCTTGTCGTAACCTTCATATCACCTTTTACCACAATGCTTACCTTCTTATCCTTTACCTTAGGTAGTGACGTAAGGTTATTCAGATCAGGTGTTGTGGGTGATTGACCATCATCTCCCAATGGAATTTTGTAGAAGTTTAACATCAACTCAATTTCATCGTCTTTTGCCGCGTGGCTTGAGTTAAAGACGAACCGGGTAGCCATAATGGAAGTATAAACCGTTTCGAGATAATCGATCTGATTTGTGATATAGTCAGGATTAAACGTCTTTGATATTTCCTGTACTTCTGAATTAAAGTTTCGCACTACCTGATCCAACCCACGACCTTCGAATGCCTCAGTATTGCGGCTGGCATAGTCGTTATACTCTCTTAAGAAGGCCACGGAAGCCGTTTTCAAGTTCGCAATGGAATTGCCGTAGTCCTTATTCATGCTTACTATAACCGCAGAGAAGTCACTTGGATTAACCACCGGTTTATTGAAGATCTGACCCACAATGTAGTTCGACATGTTAACAATGGTATCGGTGGGCAGGTATGGGTTGTATTTGAGTTTGTTGAGTTTCTGAATTGCGTATTCCACCGACTTCATGCTCGACTCGAGCTGTGTTAGTTGTTTGTATGAATTTAAGATATCGTCGTAGGCCGAACTGGCTCCGCGTGTGGAAAGCACCCCTCCCCGACCAATTTCCTCCGGGAGATTACCCCCTAAGGATGTGAAAAAGCTCCCGGAACCCAATGGGTTAATCAAGGGTGACACAATGTCTAAGAATCCTATATCTGACTGACTTTCAACGACTTTAGAAGTGTATGTGGCATTCGCCGCATATACAAATTTGTTAAAATTCACTACTTCCACGGTAACCAACTTGTTGCGCCCAACGATTGGCGATCCGATTTCTTTCCCTATGGCATCTCCGGGTTTCGTTCTGTAGTACTTGATGTCATCCTGGATAAAATCGTAAACGATGCGAAGAGACTGTGCCTGAGCCGAAACAGAAACGGCCATGATGCAGCACAGAATCAGGTAAATTCTAGATGTCTTCATACTCTTTTTCTTTTCTAGATAATTCGCTTGAAACGGGGAAAGTAAACGAAAATAAAAGAAATTGTATCAGAAGACAATATGAAATAATGGTGATTCGGGGTTGGTTCTATCTTGGAGCCAGCCAGTTTTCGGGGTTCAATTTGGTTGTTCCGCTCCATATCTCAAAATGAAGTTCGCCTGCGCCATCGGGGTTGCGTCCGGCCCTGCCAATTTCGTCTTCCGGTGTAACGTTTTGACCTCCGGAGCAACTCACAACGTCGAGGTTCGCATATACCGAAAAATATTCTCCATGCTTCACCAGTACAGTGGTTTGCATTCCGGGCACCTCCATCACAGCGCTTACCACACCATCAAAAACGGGGAATACCCGGGCACCTGCTTCGCAACCAATATTAACTCCGTTGTTTTGGGTGGTAATATTTCTCAGGTCTTCGTGTTTATGTCGACCGAATTGCTCGGCAATAAAACCTACTTTTACCGGCCAGGGAAGGCTGAAACGCTTAAAACCGGATTCTGCCGTTTGCAGAGGATTTGGGTCGGTTTGTTCTTGCTCGATAAGGCTTCGAATTTCGTTTTCTAACTCCTTAGATCGCTTCTCACGCTCTTTGATCTCAGCTCTAAGTTGTTTTTCTTTCCCTTTTAGTTCGTCGATCAGTTTCTCATAGATTTCCTTGTCGTCCCTCAACTTGTCCGACTCCTTTACTTGCTCTTCGATCAGAAAGGCCATTTCCTTCTTTTTTTCAACCAAGCTGTTCACCTTTTCCGAGTTCTCTTCTTTCTTCTTCTCGATGAGCTCAAGTTGAAGTTTTCGAAATTCGATTACCCGTTGCAGATAGTTCAATCGACGTATCAGGTCATTAAACGACGTCGAGAGAAACACGAAGTGCATTTTGGTCACTTTCCGACTGTTTTTATACCCGGCAACAATTGACTCTGAAAACTCTTTCTTGATTCGGTCCAACTCCGCTGTAATTCCAGATATTTCTACTTCAGCGAGCTCGATATCGTTTTCAAGACTGATCATGCCGTCCTCCATAGACAGGAGAACTTCTTCTCTCAATTCAATTTGTTTTTCGAACGTTCGAAGGGTTCGAAGTGTCGCTTTCTTTTGGCTATGGGTTTCGTCTAGTGCCTTTCGGGTTAGAGCCAGCTGCTCGCGATTTCTTTTTAGTTTGTTGTTTAACTGGCGTTTGGTTTGGCCAAACCCCAGTACACCGAATAGGGTTAAAAGTAATATGGAAACAACCTTAGTTGCCCTTTTCATATTTACTTGGGATAATAAATCGTACGTTCTCCAATGGCTCTGAAGATACCGAAGAGTACTCCATATGAAGGTCAAAACCACGGGCACTGTCTTTCCCGGATACGTTCACTGAATAGGGGATCATTCCGATGTCCTTGTGCTTTGTAAAGTTCTTATAGTCAACGACTACAGACCTTTCATTTAAACTAGTAGTAAACTCCGATTCAACCGGACGATAACACTGCGTTAGTTGCATTCGATTGACTATTCCGGTTTGAACGGATTGCAAAAAATCGTTCCGCAGTTCGTCGTTCATTTGCTGGAAGCCGGCCAGGGCATACACCGGGTTTGCCAGTAACATATCCTGAAGTTGGCGTAAGCTGAGTCGTTGGCCAATGAATTCCTCCAGTTTATCTATTGTTCCGATGTAGTATTTCTTGTTGATTCGATCAATCAGTTTAAAGCTGTCGGCTGTGATGTATGCACGAGCCACCTCTATAACCACGTCGACAGAAACCCAAACGAAGGAATCTTTTCTCATCTTCAGACGCATGCCAAACGACTGGTCTGAGTTTCCTCCTTTGTAGTTGGCTTTTACCCGAATACTAACGTCACCGTAACTCGCCAGGTTTTCCTGAATCTGTTCCGAATAGTTGTTTGGTAACTTGATCAATCGGGCTGAGCAATCACCTTTGGGTTTTCGGTTTTTACAACCAAATACCACTAAACTCAATAACAGAAAAGCAAAGACTGTTTTACCGTTTTTCATACATTACTTCTCTCGAAGATATTTTAGTTTTTATTGATGGATTCCCGTACCTCGTTTGCCTCGGTTACCTTGTCTAATTTGATAAGGCACTGAGCATAATGTTCGGCTACCTCACTATCTGTCGGTATCATCTTGTAGGCTTTTTCCAGTTCTACAAGAGCCAATTCATATTTTCCCTGTTTAAACAATACCCAACCTTTTGTGTCGATGTACGTAGGACGGTTCGGATTGAGCTGAAGCGCCTCGTTGATCATAGTGAGTGCCTTATCGAGGTTTTGATTCTGCTCAGACAAGTAGTACGCATAGTTGTTGAGTGCTCCGTCGTTCTTGGGGCTGATTTCCAATAATTCGTCGTATGTCTCAAAGCATTTATCAAAGTTCTTTAACTCGTAAGAAGCATCGGCAATCGTACTTAACAAGTCGGCCTTATCGTGCTTCAACAGGGCTATGTCCATGCCTTCTTCAGCCACAGTAATCGCCTCCTGAAACTGATCGGTGGCAAAACATGCATAGGAGTTGATGATGTATAAAAAGGGTTGTGAAGGGAATAATTCAAGCGCATTTTTTGAATCTTCCTTGAGCATCTCTAAGTCATCAAGTTCATCGTCGATGCTGAGTAGTTTTCGCCAAATTCCAATATCGGAGCCACTTATTTTTGTTGCTTGTAGCAAGCTCTCACGAGCTCCCAACAAGTCGCCCGAGGCATGAAGTATATCACCATGGGCAAGAAACGCCTTGGCCTCCTGGTCGTGTACGTTGATCAATTTGCTGGTTAACTGGATTGCCTGTTCCTTCATTTTCTCGTTTGACTGAAGGTGAGGAAAGAAACTACCGACTACCTTGAGTTTCATTTCCAATGGCACCAATTTGTCTTCAAACGCAAGCTGGAGGTAGTGGAAACTGCTATCCTCTTCGTTTGACTTCTGGTAAATTTCCGACAGGCCAAAATTGGCATACCCATTCTGAGGTTCTTTACTTAGAATCCGGAAGTATATAGCTTTCGCTTCCTCCCACTTTTCATCCCGGCTGTACGATTCAGCCAAAAGGCCCTGGTATCGAATATCATCGGGATCAGATTCAACGAGTTTCTTCATCCAGGCAAGGGCTTCCTTCGGTTTCCCTATCTGAAAATTAAGACTTTCGAGTAACCTTGCCGCATCTTCATTGATTCCAAACCGGTCGACATACTTTTCGAGAATCTCAATGGACTTTTTGAACTGACCTGCATTAACGTACTGTCGACTTGCTTCTTCATAATTTCTTCGGCGTTCTGGTTCTTCGTCCATCATCACCTCGAAAATGGCCGCTGACTTCGTGAATTCGCCGACCTTGTTATAAGCCTGGGCCAGCTGACCTGCGTACCAATAGTTGAACTTTGGATTTGCCAGCATTGAGTTTTCTGCCCAATAAACTGCATTGTGAAAATCTGAAACAGCCATGTTTAAGTTGGCCATTTGGTACATCACATCGTGACTGTTCGGATCAATTTTAAGTGCTTCAGCGAACTGCTTGGCTGCTTCGTTGTAATTGCCCAGTACTTTCTGCTTGGCCGCAGAAAAATACAATTGATCAAACTTCGTCTTTTGTGCGTAATTCAACCCATTGCTTACCGTTCCCTTCCTGTTCGCACATGAAACCAAAAGCAACATGCTCAAAACGAAGGTCGATATGTTTATAGGGTTGATTTTCATTAATCCATTTTTACTGTACTAAAATCGCTGATACTCAGCTGATTGGCCTTTCCGTCATACACCACGCTGTTTCCAATCATCGAGTTCTCAAAATTTGCATTTTCAATTACGGTGTCGCACTGAATAATGCTGTTATTGATAACGGAATTTTTAACCACGGTATTGCTTCCAATCGAAACGTATGGGCCAATTTTCGAATCTGTTATCTCTACATTCTCACCAATGTAGCATGGTTCAATGATTTCTGCATTGTTGGTTTGCACACTTGCTGAAACCAACTGCTCGTCGGTAATGTTCGCCAAAACCCGTTGATTTGTGTGAACTGTGGCATTTTTATTACCACAATCCATCCATTCAATCACCTTACCCGGAACAAACTTCAATCCCTGGTTTTTCATGTTTTCCAAAGCGTTTGTCAGTTGGTATTCGCCCTTGTCGCGAATATCATTATCTAACAGGTACTCGATTTCCTTTTTTAGTCGTGCACCGTCTTTGAAATAGTATATCCCGATAATAGCTAAATCTGAAACAAACTCTTCGGGTTTTTCGATGAAATCGGTAATTCCGTTGTCGTTGTCCAGCTTTACAACACCAAAAGCGCTAGGATCGTCGACCTGCTTAACCCAGATAACACCGTCGTTATTTGGGTCAATGGTAAAGTCGGCTCGAAACAATGTATCGGCAAAACCGACGATTACGTTTCCATTGAGCACTTCTTTGGCACAATACACCGCGTGCGCCGTTCCAAGAGCCTCTTCCTGATAACAGATATGCCCTGTTGCACCCAGTGAAGCTGCAATTGCCTTCAGATTCTCTTCTACCTCTTTTCCGAAATGGGGCGCAATAATAAACGCCACGTTTTCGATGGTATCATTACACACCTTGGCAATGTCTTCCACTAAACGTTGCACAATCGGTTTTCCTGCGATTGGAAGTAGTGGTTTAGGCGTAGTAAGTGTGTGAGGCCGCATTCGCTTTCCCATCCCGGCCATCGGAATAATAATGTTCATTCTAATCTGTAATGTTAACCTTTTCCTGTACTGCCATACCCTCCTGTACCGCGCACGGTTTCAGAAAGTTGGCTTGTTTCTATAAACTCTAGTCTTTGATATTGTGCAACCACCATTTGAGCAATGCGGTCGCCATGATCGATCTTAACGTCTTCATCGCCAAGATTTATGAGCAACACTTTAATTTCACCACGGTAATCGGCGTCTATGGTTCCGGGAGAATTGAGCACAGTTATACCTTGTTTATAGGCAAGTCCGCTCCTAGGTCTTACTTGTGCCTCATGTCCTTCGGGTAACTCAATAAATAAACCGGTTCCGACAAGTGCACGTTCCATGGGTTTCAGCACCTTGGGCTCCTCCAATTTGGCTCGCAAATCAACTCCCGCTGAGAATTCTGTTTCGTGCCTTGGCAGTTCCAGGCCCGAAGTGTTCTTTATTTTAACCGATAAACCCCGTGTCATTTTATCCGGCAAACTTACGGTTTTTAGTTGGACGTTCTATGAAATAAGCCATCATAACGAAAAGGCCCAATGCCAGAACTGACCATAGAAATTGCACTTCCGGGAATCCTTTTGCGAGTAATGCATAAAACCAATAACAGGCCTGGCTCAATACAATGTAGAATATGATGATTTTGAGGTTGTACGGAACCCGGTAATGTTGCTGGCCCAAACGATAACTTGCAACCGCCATACCAAAATATACAACCAAAGTGGTAATGGCCGATCCCATAATGCCAATCACTGGTATCAACGCGAGGTTGAGCACTATGGTAGCCAATCCGCCACCCGCAGCGATATACATGCCAATTCGCATTTTATCATTCAGCTTATACCAAATGTTGAGATTGTACATGATACCCAGGAACAAATTAGCCATGAGTAAAACAGGCGTTATGTACCATGCATACGGATGATTAAAATACTCCTCTCTTCTTATAATTATTGGAGCTATTTGTCTTAAGAACACCATTGTTCCGAGAAAGATGAACGATAGGACGAGTACAAAATAATGCATCACCTTTGCGTAGGTAGCCTTCGGATCCTCGCCTTTGGATTGCTCAAAGAAAAAAGGCTCTGCGGCAAAGCGAAAGCTCTGGACAAATATGGTCATCAACATACTCAGTTTGTAAAACGCACTGTATACGCCAACCTCAAAGTCGGCATTGTCGGTCATGATTTTTTTTATCAGAATTCGATCAACCGTTTCATTAATAATACCAGCAAAACCGATGATAATCAACGGCTTACCATACTTCCACATGCGCTTCCATAGTTCGGAGTCAAACCCTTCCCTCAACAACTTCCATTGCGGAATAAGCAGGGCGAACATTACCAGGCTGGACACCAAATTGGAAATAAAAATATAACCGATTCCAATGCTCTCGTTGTAGAAAACCGGAGCGTATCCCATGGAAACCAACTTTGGGCACCAAATAATGAAGTATAGGTTGAGTAATACGTTAACGCCAATATTCACCAGACGGATTGCACCAAATGCCAGTGGTTTCTTTTGAAACCGAAGCCACGCCATAGGCAGATTCGACAACGCGTCTAACACCAGAATGAATGCAAAAATCCTAACATAACCTGTCTGGTCAGGATATTCAAGAAAATTGGCTATTGACTGCTGTCCTGTTAGCGCCAGAAGCAAAAACAAAAAGCTCGTAACCACCAACGATATCTGAGCCGTAGCAAATACTTTCTTTGGGTTGTCGCTTCGGGTAAAGTTAAAAAATGCGGTCTCCATGCCGTACATTAATACAACAATGAGAAAGGCCACCAGACTGTAGTAAACGCTAACTACGCCGTACTCCTCAGGTTTAAAAACGCCGGTATATATGGGCACCAACAAAAAGTTGATTAAACGACCAAGCGTATGGGTGATGCCATAAACCGCCGTTTCGGAAGCCAGTTGTTTAAGTAGTCTGTTTTTCACACCGGGTAATCGCCAAA
Organism: Bacteroidia bacterium; assembly: GCA_017640445.1. GTDB lineage: Bacteria > Bacteroidota > Bacteroidia > NS11-12g > UBA9320 > UBA987. The sequence continues at coordinate 13,446 of JAEPQQ010000020.1, forward strand.
GGTAGTTTTTACACCAGGTTAATACTCAGATTGTGGCAACTGATTATGAACGTTTTAGACCAAGAATACAAATTATAAGACAGGTAGATTCACCGATTATGACACACAATATTTCTCAAAAGCTCCTGTTTTAGCTAGTTTAGGCTTCAAAAACTATTCGTATGAAACGTCTATCACTGGTCCTAATCCTGACTCTGATGTATGGGGTAGGCCTTGCACAAATTCCTAATGTTATTCCTTATCAGGGTCATATTGCCGACACTTCAGGCGATGGCTTTGATGGTAGTTTCGACTTTGAATTTCGAATTCTTGATGCCAGCAATACTGAGCTCTGGGCAAGTGGAACGGTTAACTTACCCGTGTCGAATGGCAATTACTCGGCCAGCCTGGGAGAAACAGGTCAGCCGGCACTTAGTCGCTCCATCTTTGACAACAACGATCTGTATCTCGAGATATCGTTTAATGATGGGGTAAATGGAAAAGAGACCCTTTCACCCAATGTTCGCATCTTACCCGTGCCCTGGGCTCTTCGATCTACCTATGCCGATACTGCTTCGAAAACTGCAGGTTTCGGACTTGGCGACAGCCTGGTGTTAAGAGACCAGAGTGGGGATGTTCGGTTTGTTATGAATCCGAATCGAGGTGAGTTTAAGATGTTGGCCGACGACACTACCTGGTTAAGTATGAGCACCAACTCCAATGTTACCGTTCGTGAAGACTTGCCCAACGGAGGTTATGTTTCGCGGTATTATGAAGATGGACCAAACGGTGAGCGATTCTTAACCACTCAAATAAAATTGCGTAAAAACGGTCCGGTTACATTTAACCGCGAGATTGCCCAGGAACCCACTGGTGGAAAGGCTTTTTATATTCAGCAGGAATACACCCGATACTGTACCGATAAAATTTCACAGAAGGAGTACTTCAAAGCAGTTTACAAATATGTTCGTGATACCGTGGAAAAAGGTCTTACCAAGAAAGCCGGGATTTACATTTTTGAAGAATGGTGGGATTGCTCCACCGGCAAATACATCCGCAGTAACTATGAAAGTCCGCTTACTCGAGCCACACGATGGAAAGAAGAGCAAAATGCAAAGACCGAGTCGTATAACAACGATAAGTTTGAGGTGACCATGACCACCAGCGGAAAGGATACGATCAAAAGCACTGTGAATCCCAAAACGGGTGAGATTGAACACTCTAAGGAATGGGTGCGATACGTAGTAGGCATGGAAGGCGGTAAAACAGTGGCAACCTATCACAACGACAATACCAACAAAAAATCTTCTACCACGGTTGACCCGGATAAAAAAACTACCACCACTGAAAATCAAGATAACTACCTCTGGGTGCCTGAAACTCAAAAGCAATGTTTTGGAGTTGCGCTTGGCGGAGGCGATACGTTGAGATGGTATGTCGACACCAGTGGATTTGATTACTTAGGCAAAATACAAGCTGAAGAATTTGAGGCTCCTGTGTTTGACGCTCCCGTCTTTAAGTACGAGTTTGATGGATCCGATCGTGTGGTACGTCGTTACGATAACGATGGAAGCTCCACCCAAACGAATACTGGAAAAAATGGTGATATGGAACATCGTATAATACCGGATGAAGGCCGTTCTGTATACGACGGTTATGATAGACGGTTATATGATAGTCGCGACCTTACGTACCAGGTTCGCCTCGACACCAACAGACGGAAAGAAAGCACCGTTACCGATAAGAAAAGTGGTAAAAAGATTGCTCATTTTTATGACGCCAACGAGAACCAGGTAGTTGTTGAAAGCAATGGAACACGGAAAAAGGAAACCCACAAAAGTGATTCCGTCATAACCGTAACGTACGAATGGATGAACGACCCTTCCAAATATTTCACAATGACCGTCGACCCCAAAAATGGTAAATCTTCCACTTCAAACGCTCAAGGTCGGTACAACGTAACCTTTGGCGGAGGCGTTTTTCGATCGGTGTACTTTGATAGTTTGCTTAAAAGAGGAGGAGGACACGAATGGGACTTTACAACTGGGCAGCATGTAATTACCGGTGTAACGTCTGTTGGAATGCAAACCGGCGATTTTCAAACAGGTTATCAGGTAGATCCAACTAACGGAATTGGTTGGTTTGGTAATGTTGACACCACAAAACCCAACAATCCGGTTGCGATTGGATTTGGGACCAATGACTCGGTTATCTCATACGTCGGTGGGCGGCTTATGCATGTACAAATGCCAAGTTCGGTATTCACTACGATGTACACATGGTCGACTGACACGGCGGGTGAAGAGTGGAACTTCATGACTGGCCGAAAAACGACAGCCGGAATATCTTCCAGCAATTTCCTTTTCAACTCAGGCGGCATGATGGCACTTGAATCAAACAACCCTGGGCTTATTTCCATGGTTTGTGTGGATACGGGTGGAAGACCACTGGCGCTGGAAATGCTTCCTGCTCAAGGTTTCATGCAATTGAGTGCGGGCAAAGACCCCACCACATTTGCTGCCGACTTCTTTCAAGCGAATCAGAACCTAATGGTTAACGATACGATCTTTACCGGGAAGTTTCTGGGTGTAAATGGTAATGTTGAAATAATGGGCAATCTGTTTGTTAACGGCAACATCAGCAAAGGAGGAGGAACCTTCCGGATCGATCACCCTCAGTACCCGGATACAAAATACCTGTATCACTCATTTATTGAATCGCCTGACATGATGAATGTGTACAACGGCAACGTGAAAACCAATGAGAAAGGAGAGGCCGAGGTGGCACTTCCCGACTACTTTGAGGCCTTGAACATGGAGTTCCGATATCAACTTACATGCATTGGTGAGTTTGCA
>JAEPQQ010000020.1:16289-22664 GCA_017640445.1 Bacteroidia bacterium
AAGACAATGCTTTTGTCATTAAAACCGACAAGCCCAATGTCAAGGTTAGCTGGCAGGTAACCGGCATTCGTAAGGACGATTATGCCAACGATCATCGCGTAGAGGTTGAAGTCGATAAAGAACCTGAGATGGTCGGCAAGCGTTTGTATTACCCAAATCAATCCAAGAAATGAGATTCACTTTAGTCATATCGTTCCTGTTCTTATGCACGGTTGGTTTTGGCCAGAGTTCGAGTTCGCATTACAAATCGGCCATACGAGGTAGCCTTACTTCGGGTGGCCTCTTGTCTACTTCGGACAAATCCGGAACTACGGTTAGCATTTGGACCGAAGGTCATAAGCAAACTTCTACTTCCTATGTGAACACAAGCATAGGAAGCGTGGGTAACTCTGGCCCGGATTCGTCTTCTTCGTCGGTTATTAAACTCGGATTGGAAACAGTTACCATTTTTCCAAACCCTTCAACATCATGGTTTCACATTAAAGCTGATTTTGTGATTGACGAAGTAAACGTTTGGGATGCATCTGGTAGAAAAGTACCGGTTAGTCTCACATCAACAGAACTTGACGCTTCGAAATGGTCCAGAGGTGTATATTTCCTTACCGTAAGGAGTGGGTCAAAGCAGTTGACAACCAGACTGGTACGACTTTAACAAGGCTACTGAACCAGTATTCTGGCAGGCCGATACCCCTCTACGGATAAAATGTAGATTCCGGGCCCTACAGATAAAAAATTCAGGGTTCGGTTTGTAGTTAAACTGACACCACCGACCATTTTGCCCTGGATCGTTGTGACCTGGTAGGACTTTCCCCTTAAGGCCTCAGGTAATTCAACATAACCGTTGGTAGGATTTGGAACTATGCTTAGTTCCGGGAGTGCCGGGTTGGATATACTCACTGAGCGATCGTATTCCAATAACTTCACCCCACTATAATTAGAGGTAAATGGCACAAAGGTGCATATATAGGAAAGGCATATCTTGTTTTGATATCGATTCACACCCCAAGTACCAATACCATTATCCAGGCCACCATACATGGAGCAGGAATCAGGGTTTTCCGGATCCGAGACATCTACTACATGAAGGTCACTTTTTCCGGTAGATACAAAGAGTTTGTTTTCCTGGCTATCGAGTACCACTTCATTTACGTGACCATTACTGCTAAACCAGTTCAACGGACTTGTTTCACACGTCCATGGGTTCCACCATGAGACCAGTTTAATATTGGCAGTATCGCTTATGTTAAGGATCTCAACCCCACAGTAATCGACACCAACATACAAAAGACTGTCACGTAAAACAGCATTATTATACGCCCTTGGTTTTCCAGTCATCACGGGATTCGAAAACCTTCCCACTTCCTCTGGATTTTTCTTATCTGACACATCGATTATTCGAATTCCACCCGCATCGTAACACAGATACACCAAATCATCGTGCACCACCATACCCCGGGCATTGATTTTACTTGGGTCGGGCACGGCATCCGGGAAGTTGAGTTTAGGCACAAACTGTGCCACCTGTTTAATATTTAAAGGGTCAGAAATATCCAGAATCAGTAACCCATGAGAAAAGGCCGCAAGAAAGGCGTAGTCACCTTGAACCTTTACCAGGGAAGATCCCTCGGTTGCCTTGTTAAATTTCCAGAATCCAAGTTTTTTGGGGTTTTCCGGGTCGGAAACATCGATGATTGCCATTCCCGGGTTCTCCTTCGCTGTGAAAAAATTTCCTAAGGCTAAATACAGTCGATTTCCATATTGACTCACTCCCATAACCTCAAGATTGTCCAATGAGTCTAGTGACACCTGAGCCACTCTTAGTGGGTCTTTTGTTGAGCCCATTTTGTATATGGTTAAACCTGCTTCCTTATTCGCCAGATACATGTATGGTCTCCCTGACAGGTCGTAGGTCATGGTCATTACCAATTCCGTGCATTTTACATCAATTTGGTTTTGCTGTTTCAGGTTTAACTTATCGCACGGCTGGCCTGCAACCCAGATACAGAAGCTGGTCATGGTGAGGAGCAGTAAAAACGATCTCATAGCTAACAAATTTAGGCCTTAAGATACGCGCTTTTGTCGTATTCTTGTAGCGCTCGCCGTTGTGGTTCATCACGTATTACATAAAGACATTGATTTTGCACGATGGGACAGCTGCATCTCAAACGCAGTAAACGGAATGCCGTATGCCTATTCGTGGTATTTAGATGTTACAACCAACAAGAAATGGAATGCGCTGATTATCAACGATTATGATACTGTTTTTCCATTACCTTATAATCAAAAGATTGTTGGTTTTCACCAAGTTTATCAACCCATTTTATCTCAGCAGCTTGGTCTTTTCGGTACGGAAATAAATGACGTTCTGGTTTCAGAGTTTTTACAGTCTATTCCGTCCCGGTATCGCAGGATTAACACCCATCTGAACTACCTGAATGGACCTTCCTCCAAAGAAAGAGTTAATCTCATTCTTGACCTAAACAAGCCGTATAAAGAGGTTTTAGCGTCGTACTCTTCAAGCCTAAGAAAACGCCTTCGCAAACTGGATTCTTATGCGCTTCGCATTTCGGATGATGTAGATGGTCTTGTTGGTCTTTACCGCAATGAACTGGAAGAAAAGGTGCAATTCGGTGAGTCGAATTACGAGAAGGCAGCAGGGCTGTTTCGTGCTGTACTCCACCACAAAAAAGGGACGATTTACGAAGTTATATGTGACAACACGCGTATTGCTATCGGAATGTTCCTGAATAGCCATAATCGAATCATCAATGTTTTTGGAGCGAGCACCTCTGATCCTAAATACAAAGGTGCGATGGCCTTTTTACTGGATGGTGTGATTAAGCAACACTGTGAAGCATCAGTCCTATTCGACTTTGAGGGTTCGGAGATTCCAGGTGTTCGAAGTTTCTTTGAGAGTTTTGGGGCTGTTCAACAGAACTACTCAGTGTACAACCAATCAAAATTTCCGATTAACCTAATTCCCGGTTAACCACTAGTCTTAGCCTTAATCAAGCGTTGTTTCAATATTTTTTAGAAGCATTTGCCAACCGACATCCATTCGGATGATGATCGGATTTTTTGGATTGTCCCAAATCCAAAACTTAAACTCCTTACCGTGAATATCTTCTAAATACAATACATCTACCGTCTTGGGTTTATCATTGAAGTTGATTGTTGTGGTCTGATTATCAACGACTTTATATATGTTCTCGTTCTTCAAAAAACCTTGTCGAAAAGAAAGAATTGCCTCTCCGTCATTTTTTAGTTGGTGAAACGTTGAATCACTGATTCGAAGCGATGTAGTCTTTGTGAGCGTTTTAGCCTCTCCGGTAAAAAGGTGGTCAATCTCTGTGCCCACCATCAAAGCCTCTTGTGTAACGGTGAAACGTCCTTTAATGCCTTCATTCTCTACATTGTAGTCAAAGACCAACTGAGGGTTAAACTGTTCAACCTTCGCGGTTAATCGTACTGGTTTCTGATTCATCACTAGATCGTAGCTCAAGGTAGTACCCCCGGGGAGGATCAGTGGTTTGGAACCACACGCTTGAATACTCGCTATGAATACCGTAACAACAACGGCCTGATACCATTTCACGAGGCAAATATCTGCATATGGCACAAAAAAACCCCCTTTCTCACAAAAGGGGGGTAGCAAAAACTAATAAAGAATTAATTGCTATTAGCGTTGACGTTGCCAATATGCTTACCTAAAAACTCTTCCATTGCTTGATAGAATTCGAAACGATTTTCCTCGTTTCTAAATCCGTGTCCTTCATTTTCTTTCAGTAAATACTGAACATCGATGTTGTTATCGTTAAGTGCTTTTACCATTTGATCACTTTCCGATTGCTTTACTCTTGGGTCTTGCGCACCCTGAGCAATCAATAACGGTGTTTTGATCTGGTCTGCGTGTAATGAAGGGCTGTATTTGGCTAACATTTCCTTGTCGTCCTCAGGATGTCCTACCATCTCGTATAACATTTCACGATACTGAACCCAGTAAGGAGGTATTGTTTCCATAAACGTAAATAAGTTGCTCACACCTACATAATCGATTGCGCAGGCATAGAGGTCTGGTGTATAGGTAACACCCGCAAGTGTTGCATAACCTCCATAACTTCCTCCATAAATAGCAATACGATTTTGGTCGGCAATGCCTTTTTCTACCAGATATCGAACACCATCGCTGATGTCATTTTGCATGGCTTGTCCCCATTGTTTAAAAGAGGCTTCCCAGAATTCTCGCCCGTAAGAGGTGCTACCTCTAAAGTTCATTTGAAGCACTGCGTAACCTCTATTGGCCAAAAACTGTACTTCGGGGTTAAAGCCCCAAACATCTCGGGCCCATGGGCCGCCATGTGGGTTTACAACTACCGGCAAGTTTTTAGCCTCTACACCAACGGGTAAGGTAAGGTATCCGTGTATGGTTAAACCATCTCGACTCTTATAGGTAATGGGCTCCATTTTTGCCATAACCTCTTCATTCAACCATGGACTGATTTCGGTGATCAAAGACAGGTCGTCCGATGTTACATTATACAGGTAATAGTTTCCTCTCGTTTTATCGCTCATGGTTCGAACGATGTACATCGATTCGTCATCGCTCCCAGAGGTAAGGTATACTTCAACTCCTGGTAATTTATCTCCTACCTTCTTATAGATATCATTAATAACCGGGTCGAAACCGCTACGTTCTACTTTTTCACCGGTCCAGTAAACAGAGGTTAAGACCTTTCTTTTTCGAGAATACGATGCTCCTGAGATGTCGTAATTGTCGTTCTTATACAATTCCTCAACTTCCTTGGCCTCTTCAAGGTTAAAGCGAATGAGGGCTGACTTGTCTCGCCCGATGTTGGACGTACCGTACACGACAGAAGAATCGTTGAAATCAAAAAACTGTGGACTAAATGACTCCTTAAAGTTGGTGGTCATCACATTCTTCCATTCTGCCTCTTCGTTTGGCCGATATAGGATGCTTGTGTTTACACCGTCGGTGGCCATGGCAATTCGAAGCCTTCCCTGATGATCGGTCATCCAACCCGAAATATTCCCCGGGTTTTCTGCAATCATTACCAGATCACCGGTAACCAGGTTGAGGCGGTACGCATCAAATATTTGTGGGTTTACTTTATTGAGTCCAACAATCATATTGTCCTTGTCGTCTCTCAAGGCGTCGATAATTTGTGTTTTAACATTATCGAAACGGGTATAAGCCGTTACGCCGCCACTGTCGATGTTGGTTCCGTATAAGGCGAAGTTTTCGTCTCCTGCCTCATCTTTCATGTATAAGATCCGATCATTTCCTTTCCAGAAAAAACCAGCTATATCGCGGTCCTTTTCAGATGTGAGTTGCTTTGCTTCTTCGCTTCCAACTTCCTGAACAAACACGTTCATTCGCTGGTCAACCGGGGCCATAAAAGCGAAATATTTACCGTCTGGCGAAATACTGTACCCTGTTTTCTCCGGGTTTTTAAAGAAGTCCTTCATTGGGATTTCGGGCACTTCTACTTCCTGTTCTTTCTTTTCCATCTTACACGATTCAATTGTCAATAGAACCGCAAGGATAACAATTAGGTTTTTCATTTATAAACGTTTTACTGAAAGGCATCAATCTACTGGCGCCAATACAAGTATATACCATATCATCGCTCAAAATTGGGTATATCGATGGCCTGACATTCTATATGGACAAACACATTCCTTCTTTGGACGAACGTTAAACGCTCAAGAGTAAACCGGATCTTAATCCAACATTTTTGACGCAATAAGTCTTGGTATATCGGTGTTTATTCTTAATTTTTGCGTAAATAATTAAGTTATGAAATCAAAAATTACTGTACTGTTGTTTGCGGTTGTGGCCTTTTTTGCTTCCTGCGACGAATTAAGCCTTATCAATTATGATTTGGATTTTGCTACCGCAGAAATCACCATTAAGGCTACTACGGTTGCAGACACTACATATAGTCTTGCATCCAACACTCTTGACCCTGCTAAGGAATTGGCAGACAACGGTGTAAATGCCGACAACATTAAAAAGGCAACCATTAAGTCGGTCGATATGACGCTCTCATCTCCTGATACGGGCAACTTTGATTGGGCCAAAGATGCAAAAGTTTTCATCACAGCAGATGGTCAGCCTGAAATGGAAATTGCCAGTGTATCGGATGTACCAGAAGGCATTGACCAGTTTGCTATTCAGTCATTGGATGTTGACCTGATTCCTTATATCAAAGGCGGTCCTTTTTCGGTACGATTAGAAGCTAGCACTGATCAGGCTATACCTGTTGATCACAAGGTGATCATCAACATGACCTTCAACGTAGAAATCTAATTCTCTAAAAATATTAAGACAAAAGGGTGGTCGTTGACCACCCT
>JAEPQQ010000020.1:22674-46178 GCA_017640445.1 Bacteroidia bacterium
GGTTCAATATTATAGGAACCTGATAATCACCTAAGTTCGTTTTCAATCTTAGAAATATGACCTGATTGGTTGGTGTAAACTGCAGTTTAAGTCTTCCTTCCGGTGTTTCTTCCACCTGCGGCTTAAGTCGCTGACCAATTGCATTAAATGCCATTACATTGCTGATGGTTACGTCGGCAGGCGCTTCTATCCAAACAACACCCTTCGATGGGTTTGGGTACACTTTGACATTGATGCCCGATAGTTTTGGAACATTTAAAAATTTCAAGTTTATGCTGTCACGGTCCGAACCACATGCGTTAGAAACTTCCACCCAAACAGTTTGACTTTGCTTCACCGTTATGATACGTGACGTATCGCCGGTGCTCCACACATAACGGCTTCCGTGGTTTCGCGCATCTAGTAAGACAGAATCCGTAACACTCAGGTCTGCGCCAAGATCTACCTGAGGTGCTTCTCGTTGAACTACATTCGACGTAAACGTATCCGCTCCACATAGGTTGCGAACAACTACTCTATAAGTACCCCCCGCCTGAATATTAAGGGTTTGAGAGGTGTTGGCTCTTCCTAACCAATTATAGGTTGCGCCGTGGTTTCCGGCATTTAACAGGATACTATCACCGGCACAATAGAATGTATCCTCGGGTATTTCCCTAACGGGTGGGTTGAGTCGTTCCAGGATGACGGTATCTTCGCCGGTTCCACATTCATTGATAACAGAAACCCAGAGTGTGTCAGGAGCGGTGGTAGTTGTAACGATATGGTTGTCGCCCGTGGACCAGGATATCCACCCATCTTTTTTAGGTAAAGTGAACTGGACTGGGTTGCCGTGACAAACGGTTGTGTCTTTCCCGAGCTTAGGCCGAGGAGTATCTTTCCTGCCTACCATACGAATACTATCCGTTTTGGAACCGCACACGTTTCTCATTTCGAGTTTGTGCCAGTTGTAGTCGGTTATGCCAAACGTATCCCTCCAGTACCATCCATCCCATTGATAGGTTGGGTTCGGTACCGGGTTTTTGAGGCCGGAAATTAGCTTTCTGTAGTTGGTATCGCAGAAATAAAAACCGTTCGCAGTTAGATCAAAGTCTGGCTTAAACCACTCTTCGACTTGAATGGTATCATAAACCACCCCGCACGAATTCTGTGCAGAAACCGGATACGATCCTCCCTTTGTAATTCTATGTGTCCGTTTAACCGTTGATCCCCATCGTATGGTAGCTGTATCTCCAACCGGTTCGACCCGTATCGATAGCTCGTGATCAATTGGGGAACAAAGCCCGCCATTGTGATATGCGTGGTGTATTGTTGGGCTTTCCGATTTATTGATTTGCTTAGTGTCGAAGTAGAAGCAACCGGTATCCGGGTAAGCGAAGAGTTCGAACGACATACTGCCCGAAACTCCTTTCGGAAATCCATACTTAAGAACCGAATCCGTATTACCGGTACTCCATCTGAACGATGTAAATTTCGACATTGGGTAAAGGTCCTGTTTCAAATTGATGGTATCCGTTCCACACGCAACACCTTGCTTCTTGGAAAACAAGGGTTGTACCTGACTGGTTACCGTAATGGTGTCATAAGAGTCGTATGTACACGGTGTATTCTTATGCATTTGACCATGCAAAATGTAGGTTCCCGGTTCACGTAATATCAAAGTGTCCAAACTCCGACGGCTTGTTGCGGCCTGGGCGTTCTGAAAATACACCTTGTTCCGGTCCAGTATGTTTCCCGCGGTGTCCTTAACATTCCATACGTATTTCACTCCCGTTAATCCAGAGTTGATCTGTCCTTCTAATGAAAAGCGGTTACAGCCCAGGTCAACTACTTTGGTAGAACCATCTAAGGCTGGATACACAGGGACGTTGAATGTTTTATACGTGATGGCGCTCCGCGGACAAGCGTTGTCCTTTACCTTTAGAGTAAGGGAATACGGCTTGCTTCTTATTTGACTTGAGTCGGGGCTCCACAGTACCGTTAGTGTATCTTCATTGGGACTCGTTGTTCCGGACCATTGATACGTGGCTCCTGGAAGTGAGTCGAGAATTTCAATCGTAATTTTATCCGGTGGAGGTACAGTGTCTGGTGGGGGTGGTTTCTTAACTTTATCCTGAATCTCAATAACCTGTTTAAATGTTCCTCCTACACAGGCAACTCCATCGCTGTACGACAACCTGATCTCTGGTGGGTTGTTCCTTGCGCATCTAAAAACTTCAACGACCTGTTCTCTTCTTGTAACTGCTGAGCGTTGCCAGGTTCCAAAAGTGTCCTTTCTCCAGGAAGTCACTTCAAAAACCATATTGGCCACTTCATCACACTTAATGGGTGTAAACACCAAGCTTCCTGTCGTATGATCGAAACTGGTTCCAATTGGAGGATTAGCATCGGCATTTTTATAGGGATACTTCAAACTACCAGGATAATAGGCACTTACAACTCCGGGTGTTAGTTTTACTGAATCTCTGAACCCTTTCCAGGGATTTACCATTGCATACGATACAGAGTCTCCATCTTCCTCGCTATGAGCCGCCACGCTGTAGTAAACAGGTTGGTTACAACATGCGGTGGTTAGGTTCTCCGATAATATTTCGGGGGTTGAATTTCCTCCATATCTCAGATCCAACATTGCAAAATTGTACGCAACTGAATTGGCTGAACCATTATCAATGGTGTTCATTCTGCAACAGAAATCGAAAACAAAGTATATGGGGCCGCTTTTCCCAAATTTATCATAGGGTTTCTTTGAGAAATCTATTGTTGCCTCATACACATGTTGTTCTATACCGTGTTGGGAAACTTGTGTATTGGAAGGTGAGCACGAGAATTTTGGATTGCAGGAATTCGATACGTCCTTAATACTGGTACGTGTGAGTGAAACACCTTGCTTCACGGTACCCGATTTATTTCGTATATACGTAGTGGAGCTGGGATTTGAAAACGATGTGCCCTGACAGTTTCGGTATATCTTCAGGGTAAAGGTATACTTCATGTCAGAAACATGGGTATAGGTTATTTCACTTCCACGGTAGTGTGTAGCTGAGGAAAAGTGAAAAAACAGAAGCGCCAACAGGGTTAATAGGATTGGTTTTTGGGTCATGTATTTATATGGACACAGATTATGTAAAAGGTTTCAAGTTGCTATTGAAACCTTATTAAACACATCGTGTCGTTGTTTATTCCGATAAAATTAGAACTGGTGCTGAGATCATCCCATCATCCATCTGCAAGACAACCTTGTAGTACCCCTTTTGTCGGCTGAAGTCTAATAGAACTTCGCCGTTTGAGCGATGATATTGGTTAACCTCTATTTCCTTTCCAACAGCGTCGTACACCGTAATTTGTCTCAGCTCACTGAGGTTTGAGAACGAAATCGTAACCTGCCCCTTACTTGGGTTCGGGAATAGGCTGATTCCTCTAGCCTCAAGTTCTTCTACATTGGTAAATTGAATGTGTATCGAATCACGGGTAGTACCACAAGAATTCGAGACATCAACCCAATACCAACCTGGTTTACTCACTGTAACACGCTGGGTTTTGTCGCCAGAACTCCACGCATATGTGCTTCCCGGGTTTCCCGCATTCAGGTCCATACTTCCAGTTCCCGTCACGGAATCTGCACCCAGGTCCACCACCGGTGGGTAACGCTCTTCCACCTTGGTTGAGATCGAAGCACTCCCACATTCACTTGTAATGAAAACGGTATACGTGTTCGCCGAATCGATTTTCAGTTTGCGGGTTTTTTCTCCATTGCCATTCCAACTGTAGGTTGCGCCTTCGTTTCCAGCATCCAGATAAAAATCATCTCCCTCACAGTAGAAGGTGTCTGATGGCATTTCCCTCTTAGGTGAGTGTTTTCTGCCAACGTCAATGGTATCACCTGCTATTCCGCACGGTGTTTCGACTTCAACCCCGATTACGCCTTCAGACGTTACGGTAATGCTTGGAGTATTTGCCCCTGTCGACCAATCATATGTAGCTTGATCAAAGGTTGCATCCAGCGTAATCGACTTGAAATCACATACAAACGTGTCACCACCAAGATCAACACTTGGCGACTTATAAAATCCTTTAATATTGATGGAATCCTTTGTTGATCCACAGGCATTTTCTGCCCGTAAAACATAGGTTCCAAATTGCGTAACACTAAGGGTTTCTTTTGGTGGATAATGATCCCACCAGAAAATGCTTTTTGGAGATCGGTTCTTGATTCCAGATTGAAGTGTTAGTTTCCGTATGTCACAGAAAAAAGATGGGTTAACCGATAAATCGAGAACTGGTTTACTCCATTCGGCTACGTCCACTGTATCTTCCCTCGAGCCGCAGTGGTTTTTCACCCGAACCCTGTACTGTCCATCGCTAGAAATTATTAACGTATCGTCTCCCAACGTTCCGTTCCACCAAACGCTATCCTTGTCGAAATCTCTTCGATTTGCCAGTTGAATGGTGAGTGTATCGTTAATGGGTTTACAATAACCACTTTTTGCTTTAAGTGTAAAGTCTGGGCCCTGGGACTTAGGTAGTCTCACCCCGTCTAAATAAAAACAGCCCGATTTGAGGTTGGCTCTAAGGAAAATGTGATCCGCTGATTTGGGCGTAACATATACGGTGGCAGTTGTGGAGTCGTTGCTCCATTGGTAGGAGGAAAAAATACTGTCTTGGTGAAGGTCTTGCTTCAATGCAATGGAGTCGCCAGAACAGATGATGAGTTCCTCTTTTGAAAACAACGACTTAATATCGCTACCCACTTTGATAGTGTCTTCATATACTCTGGAGCAGCCATGTGGGTTATCCAGGGTAAGTCTTGCCACATAGGTTCCCGTCTTTCGGATGTAGATGGAATCACTCGCCACCTTTGCGGATGCCTCATTTGATGACGTGAAATAAGCGACATCAGTTCCAACAGGCTGACCTTTAGCATCCAGGATTTCCCAGAGATACTTAGCGGGGAGGGCAAAGTTGCTGTCCAACGATGCTTTCAAATGGTATATATTACATGTTTTTTCTGTAACTGATATGGTGGCTTTGGCCTTTGGTCTAACATAAATCTTTACGGTTTTATAGACAACGGCGTTGAGTGGGCACGCGTTATCTCTAGCCTTAACCGAGAATATATACGGCTGGCTTCTTGCCTTACCCGGGGTGGGCGTCCAGGAAACGGTTACGCTCTGGTTTATAACAGTATCTGGAGTAAAGGTGAACTTAATCCGATCGATAGGATTCACCAACGAGAGCCGGACTGTATCCGGGTCGGGTGTGGGCTTTGGAGGTGGCGGAACCACTACTTTATCGCTGGTTGTTAGGGTAAAGGTTAGGTTCTCTTGTTCGCAAACCTCGAAGGTTGAAGTCCCCTTGATTTCCGGAGGGTTATTTTCCGGGCACTTTTGAACGACCAACAGTTCATCTCGCCGCACAACACTCGACACGTGGTATTTGCCAGAAGAGTCCTTTCGCCAGGTTGTTACCTCAAATACCAAAACAGTTGTTTCTGAACAGTTTGTCGGAGTAAACACTACGTCACCTGTTTCCTTATCGACAAAATAACCAATTGGTGGGTTGGCATCTGGTTTACTATATGGGTATTTCGTTGAACCCGGGTAGTATGCCGAAACCGGCGGCACCGACATTGTAATGGGTTTGTTATATCCCGACAATGGTTCTACCACGCGTATAGTTACCGAGTCGTTTCCAACATTGCGAACAGCACCTAAGGTGTAGCGCACAGGTTGTTGACAACACGCAAAACCTATGGGGTCGGTCTTAAACTGCGGACTGGCCTTTACTTCATCTGCCAAATCCAGATAGGCATAATTGTAATAATTTTTATTAGCTGCTCCGGTGGTAATAGCACTATTTCTGCAACATGCACCGTATTCAAAGATAACGGGGTGGCTGGCTTTGGTAAACGTGCTAAACTGGCCCGATGTAAAATCTACCGTGGCCGTATAAACGTGTCGTTCAAGGCCATCTCCGCCTGTGGAAGTATTGGCTGGTGAGCACGGTTCCTTGGCGGTTTTGCAAATGGGAGTCACGGGTGTTATGCTGCTTCTGGTCAATGTTATGGTCTCCTTTGCCCTGCCTGCGGTGTCCGTAACCACGAGGTTATAGGTTCCGGGGAAGGCTATTCCACCACAATACCTATATGCGATAAGGCTAACTTCATAAACGAGTGAGTCTGTTCGTTTGTATGTAATGTTTGATGCTATCAATGCAGTAGAACTAAGGCTTTGAGATACCATAGTTACTAACAGAAGCAAGGTGCCCGCAAGTTTTAACTTCATAGTGTAAAGATAGTGGTAATTAGTTGAAGCTAAAGTCCTGGTCGATTGTCGTAAAACCAACGTGCATCCCTGCACATAGGCGTTTCTGTAGTGTGTAATTAAGTATAAAAGAATGTTGCTAACCAGGACTGTCGCTTCATAACTTCGTTATACGCTTTCAATTTTTCATGCAACGGATAACAAAAGAAAATCACTCATAACTGACTTATGACTTAACAATCCGCAACTTCTGTATTAAAGACCTGTTCCATGACAGAAACGTTGCATTCAACGTCAAAAAAAGTTCATAATGTTATATTTGATCGTGCAAAAGCCCGTAAATACTGGCTTACACGCTCTTATATTTTTTTACATCCACTCGTATGACCACTGAAATACTTGAAATCCGTCCAAGGTTTAGAAAGCTCTCTCCCGAACAAATGGATTGGTTATTAGCCCGACTACAAGAGCTTATAAACGAAGAAACTGACCAAATTAAGGGTGAGATAGTAGGCCATCACGCAACTATCAGAATTCCAGAAGAACAAAGGCATTTCTGGTCGCCTCAATTAAGCCTCAACTTCGAGCAGCGCCAGGATGGAACTCAAATCAGGGGATTGTACGGCCCCAGACCAGACGTTTGGTTGATGTTTATGTTCGTGTACTTTTTACTGGGGTTTGCCGCCCTCGTTTTGCTCATTGTTGGGTTATCGCGATACAACCTCGGTCTATCTTCCTATTTTTTATGGATCGTACCCTTCATTTTAGGTGGTATCGTAACGCTTTGGCTTGGAGGGAAAGCCGGGAAAAAGATAGGACATAGCCAAATCTATCAAATCCACAACCTGATTAAACCCAACCTATTAACAAACGCAGTTGATATTGACGATTGGTAATCCATCAAAAAAAAAGCCCAGGTACAAGACCCGGGCTTCTTATTAGTTGTACTAATTAGTTATTGGATTGTAATCTTTTGGTTGTACACGTTGTGATTTGTAATCATTCGAACAATGTACATACCAGCTGTTTCACCCGACATGTCTACCAAGAAGCTTCCTTTCTGAAGTTGTCCCTCAGCTACATCCGCTACTTTTCGACCTGTTTGGTCATACACCTCAACCGTAACGTCTTCGCTGGTTGGCAAATCAAGTGTGATGTTGAATAAACCGTTACTTGGATTCGGGTAAACCTTCATCAAGCTGGTTCCTTCAACTGTCTCAACACTAGAGATTCGCTCAAACTGACGGCTAACATGTACGTAAAGTGTAAACACATCCGATGCATTTCCAGAGTTATCGTGGGTCTGGAATTCTGCAGCGTACATACCTTCTTCGTAGAAGTTAACTCCATTAAATAAGGTTTCAAGGTTTGCAAGCAACTCCGTTGGAGCGTCGTAGTTATCCGTAAGTTTCAGGTATTCGCTTAGGCGAACGTTTGAGTATAGACCAAGTCGGATTACCGGACCTGCTTTACTAGCGATAACCGGGCTTTCTTCGTCTACTACTCGTACCCATCGATTACGTACAGTTACGTTACCCGATGCATCCGTTGCAGTATACTCATCGGTGTATAGACCCAATAAGAATGGGTTTACGTTACTGTTTCTTGTCAACGACACCTGAGTATAGTCGTACAAGTTATCCGTTACACTAGCCTCAACAGGAGTATACGGGCTGTTAACAAGGTGCGTTACCGTATCAAGTGTATTCAAGTTGATTACCGGAGCAATGTAGTCTTCTACTACGTAATCGATTACCAGGATGGTCTCGTTTCCGGTTTCATCTGTTGCTGTATATGTTACTACTGTGGTACCTTTTACTCGTGTATCTACGTCAGCATCTCCCTGTGCGTTTGCTGGAGAAATGTGGTAGCTAAACATTGGACCAAAGGTTCCGTTGTTGTAGTTATCAGCAGGAATTGTTCGATCAACAAATACGGACTGAAGTTGTACTTCAACCACGTTACGTCCGTTTACTACCTTAATCTCGTCGTTGGTAATAGTTGGGAACACCTGGTCGCGTACAATTACTTCACGTGTTGCAGTTGCAATGTTACCTTGTGCATCCTGTACAGAGTATGTCAAGATGTAAGAACCAATTTTGAAGGTATTTACCTCACCAGTTACCTGAACAGCAGTTTTGAGGTCACCATCAGTCTTGTCCATTGCATCCCATCCAGCCTCAGTATACGTACCTGTAATTACATCAACGTACTCAGGGTTGTTACCGTTAAGAGTCAAATCCGGAGCAGATTGGTCAACTACTACGTAAACTACACGCTGAACGCATTCAGCAGCGTTTCCTGATGCGTCAGAAGCACAGTACGTTACATAGTAAATACCGGCAGCATTCGCATCTACATCACTGGTAGTAACCAATCGTGAAGTAATGTCACCTTCAGTTGGATCCATAACGGTAGCACCTGCATCGGCATAAGTAGATCCTACTTCAAAACGAACTGTGTCAGATCCATTCATTGTGATATAAGGGAACGTATTATCGTTAGCAAGAACTAGAGAGTAGTCTTCGAACTCACCAATTCGGTTTGCATTTGGATTGCTGGTTGCACCACATGGCTCGTTTCTGTCATTGCCATAGCTAGTACCAATTCGCATACGCGTAGCACCTTCAAATGAATTCGCTAGATCAGGTACAACAAAGCTTCCAGAGAATACATTGTTTTGAGTAGTTCCTTCATTCAATACCATTTCACCAGCATCGTCAAAGTCACCATCAATGTTCCAGTCGATCCATACCTTACGGTTGATCTTGTTCGCTGTAGTAGCTCTTTCAAGTGTTAGGTTGTACGTACCACCAAATGTTAATGTAGCTTCTCGTACGTCCTCAGTGTTGTCTGTGTAATCGCTCTCCTCTGACTGGTAGTCGATTAGAGAGTTTCTTGGAGTAGCATTGTCTTCTAGTAGAACACTGTTGATTGCAAGGTCAGCACTTGTAGTTACACCAATTACTGGGTTACAGTAGTCGATTACAATTACAAACTGATCTTTAATCAATTGAGCGTAAGAAGTAGCTGAATCCGTTGGAGTTAAGCTGTTCCATCCTTTCAACGAAACTGTGTATTTACCAGGAGCAGAGAAACTTACTACTGGGTTTTGAGAGTTTTCATTTGTTCCACCTGCAAACGTTACAGAAGTGCTTGGGAAGAACGTCCACTTGAAGCTGTTTGCTTTGTCAGAGATAGCAGTGAACTCAACTTCGTCTCCAGCTTTTGGTCGACGATTGTTTGCGTCAAAATCAAGCTCTGCTTTCGAAGTAATTGGAGAAACAACTACGTTCTTACAGGTCTTGCTTTTTCCGGCACAGGTTTCAACTGTTAGACAAACACTGGTTGTTTTATTGCTAAAGAAGATGGTTTCAAGGTCTTTTGAGTTAGACTCAACTGTACCATCTACTTCCCAGGTGTAAAATACCTCACCTGTTGCATTTTTAGATGTATTAGTAAAGGTGTTAAACACCGCGTTGTACGCTGTGTCAGCTCCACCGAAATCAGCAACCGGAGGTGCTTGAGTTCCAACGGTCGATGTCCAGAAACCTAAGAAACCTTCATCCGTTTGAGATCCTGAACTCCATAGGAAGTACATAGCACCAGACTTCGCTACTAATGGAGCAGTTGGTACATCTTTTTCAGTAAATCCTAAGTTCGGGTGAAGAGGAGTACCTGTTGCATCCTGACCATCGTAGATTTTCAGGTTAACACCAGCTTTAACAACCCACTTATCAAACGTAAAGGTAATGCTGGTAGCACCACAAGGAGCCACAAGTGCATCTAGTCCATTCTCGTTTGCAGAGTAGTTACCTGATCCGTCACCTTTACTGATCAAGCTACCACCTGTACAGGTAATTACGTTACCAGGAATAGAAGTTAAGGTACCAGGACCCATTTCAACATCACATCCCTTGATTACCTCAAGGTAGTTTTTCTTAATTACGGTTACAGACGCTCCAATATCATTAGAAGCAGTCAAACCAACACACCACTTTCCTACATCTGGGAAACCAGGAATACCTTTCGCTGTAAAGATTTCTGGGTTTTTGTTAACGGTTTCGTCACCACCTCGTAGTTCAAGGTAGGTATCACCATCAATTCGGGTTCCGGCTGAATCCGAATCCTGATATAAGAACCAATCCCAGTAAATAGCTCCATTCGTAGAAAGATCAGTTAACTGGAAGGTGTTATACAATTCAATTTTGTTTGCGTTCGCAACGAAGTCTGCTACCGGAGGAGCAGTTGGGTTGATGATCTGAACACATTTAGCGATAGAATCTCTACCGATACAGTTTTCAGAGTAAAGACGAACACACTCTTTACCTGTAGAAGTAAACTTGTGTGAAGCGTTTACAGAAGTGTAATCAATAGATCCATCGTCTCCGATGTCCCAGCCGTGGTATTTGTAACCATTTTGGTTAACGTTTTTGAAATCAACTGGTACTTTAACGAATGCAGTGTCCAACACGTGGAAACCTGCTTTCAAAGTAGTTGAATTAGCCAGAGTAAATCGGTAATCCTCAGTTTCTCCATAGTACCCTTGTGCAAACCCACCATTCAAACAAGACATACTTCTTTGCCATGGCTGGTGGTAGTAAGCCGCAGCACGGATTCTCCACATAGTCTCACCAGTACCTTTTGCACCACAAGGGATGTTAAAAGTCAGTTGAGTAGGAGTAGGCAACGTACCAGAGTGTGTTCTGTTAATTACAGCATTTACCTGGTGGTTACCAAAAAATTCATCCGTGTCCTCAAAGTCACCATCTCGGTTCAGGTCAGCCCAAATACCAACATTAATGTAGTTGTTTGAACCACCTGCATAACTCTGACCGTTAATAGAGATTGTTACCTCACCACCGTACGAAAGTTGGAAAGCTGAAGTTGTTGTAATCTCGTTGTAGTGATCAGTTGTACGAGAGGTAGATGATCTGTCGTTACAACCATCTGCTGCTTTTGTGTACAATGTTTTACCACCTGAGGCAAACGAAACCTCCTCAATCGCACCGTAACGATAGGTAGTGGTGTTGTAAGCACAACCGTAATAGTGCTTAGGCTCACAATTGGGCTTGTACGGTGTCGTCTGCCCAAAAGCCGCGCTCCCGTACAACACTGTAGCCAACAGTAAAGCTAACCTACCCGAAGCACGATAGGCCAACCGTTTAAAATTTGTAAAAGTGATTTTCATATAATATTAACTAATGTCCAACAATTGTCATTCTTGACAAGCCCCAAAAATAGGGATTCTTATAAATAACCGACACAAACATGTCGCAATGGTTCCCATTTTTTGACATTTTTTTTTAGTCAAATTTCTCAAATCCCTGTTTTTGAGTCGGTTAAATATTCTTTATCCTTCCATAAATTTGGTATAAAACCCTGTTTTTTCTTCTAATCTTCATCATTTTTCTGGTTGTATCTTTGACCCCTTGGACTTTTTAGACAACTTAAACGAGCAACAACGTAAGGCCGTAGAGCATATTGAAGGCCCGGTTATGGTAGTTGCCGGCCCGGGAACCGGTAAAACCCAGATTCTCGCCTCACGGATCGCCTTCATCCTCGCCAATACCGATAGTAGTGCCCAAAACATCCTTTGTCTTACCTACACCGATGCGGGAACCATTGCTATGCGGAAACGCCTGGTATCCATGATTGGAAATGACGCCCATCGGGTTTCTATACATACATTTCACAGCTTTTGTAACCGGGTAATTCAAGAGAACAAAGATTACTTTGATTATAAGAGCCTGGAACCTGTTTCGGATCTCGAGCGCATCGAATACCTTACTCAGCTGTCGCTTGACCTGCCCGACGATCATCCGCTCAAAAAAATGAAGGGCAATGTGGGCTATCTGGTCTCTGCCCTAAGCCGACTCTTTGAGTGGATGAAGATGGAAAACGTAACGCCCGATCAAATCGCACATCTTACCGCCGCGCGAAAGGTCGAAATGGAGGAAGGCGACGAATTCAGATATAAAAGAAAGTACAAAGAGTTTAACAAAGGCGACCTCAACCTTCGAAAACTGGAAGAGGCCCATCGAAAATTGGATGAGCTCGTAGCCGCCTCGGCCCTATTTCATATTTACGAAGATTTCATGTCTGACAATGGTCGATACGACTACTCCGATATGATTCTGTGGGTGATTCGCCTCTTTGAAACCACTCCTCAGGCACTTTCCAGGTATCAGGAGGTTTTTCACTACATCCTGGTTGACGAGTACCAGGATACCAGTGGCTCGCAAAACACCTTATTACACTTACTGTTGAACTATTGGGATCGACCGAACGTATTTGTTGTGGGTGACGATGATCAGAGTATATATCGATTTCAGGGAGCCGAGATAAAAAATGTGATCGACTTTGTTGAAACCTATAGCCAGCACCTGACTTCTATCTTACTAAAAACCAATTACCGATCAACTCAACCCATTCTAAACGCAGCGAAACGAATTATAGACCTCAACCAGGAACGCCTGGTTAGGCATACCGGATTGTTGGATAAGGACTTGGCTTCCCATAAAGATCCAGGCAATGTGGGCTCAAGGGTACAGTTGGTTAAACTCGAAAATGAATATCTCCAGGCGTATTGGGTGGTTCAATCTATAAAGAAGGCCATTGACAATGGAAGCAAACCCGAAGACTTTGCCATCATTTATGGAAAGCATGCCTATGGTGAACTTACCGCTGAACTATTAAAACAAGAACAAATTCCGGTTTTCCTAAAACGATCAGACAACATCCTGCATTCAGAGTCTGTCGTACGGATCCTTTCGGTTCTCACCTATATTAATAAAGAAAATCGCTACCCCTTTAGCGGAGCCTTTGAGCTATTTGAACTGTTGCACCTTCCGCATTTTGGCATACAACCAATAAGTCTTGCACGGTTATCCTACTATCTCAACAAAAATAGAAGTGACTATAAAGGATGGCGGGATTTTCTGGATCGACTGTCGTCTATTGACCCAATTGATATCGGCATTTCGCCCAACGAGCATAAAAGAACGATTGACGCCGCTTTAATCCTTGAAGGTTTAGTCGCTTTTTCTGCCAATGAAAGTTTGTTTCAGTTGGTTACCAAAGTGGTTCAGTCACTTGATCTTTCAGGCATGGCACTTCAAACGAGTCAATTCACCTTCGAGCTGGAGAGCATCATTAGTTTCTTAAACTTCACCGAGTTGGAGTTGGAAACCGACAACAAACTTGACCTTGATGCTTTTCTCACAAAAATTGAGTTAATGAACCATCATCGTCTTGCCATTGGTAAAGAGCATATCGTTTACGATAAAAATGGCGTTAACCTGTTAACCGCTCATGCCAGCAAAGGTCTGGAATTTCAACACGTATATGTCTTAAACTGTGTTGCATCTGCCTGGGAAAAGAAACGACGAATGCCCCTTCCCTTTAGCCTGCAACAGTTATATGCCAAGGATAGAGATGACGTTGTTCTGGAAGAGGTGCGCAGATTGTTTTATGTAGCCATGACCCGGGCAGAAACAAGCCTCAACTTGGTCTACTTTAGTCGTGACAAATCGGGTAAAGAAATTGCTCGAAGTGAGTTTCTTGATGAGTTGGATGGCGTTGAATCGGTGGAGCACATTGCCCCTGAATTGAACTATGATAAGGCGCGTAAGGTGTATGGCCATTTGTTCACAGAAGCCTCTATTAAGAAGATAGACTTGTTGGACCCACCGTTTCTCGACGAATACCTCGAGACCTACCAACTGAGTGTGAGTCACCTGAACAATTACATAGAGTGCCCCACCAAGTTCTATTTCCAAAACATACTTCGGGTTCCTGCTCCCAAAAATGTCTACATGAGTTTTGGTATTGCCATCCACAATGCCATGGACCACATTACCCGGTTGTACAATGAACAATCGCCGGAATTTACTGACCAAAAATTGCGCGAGTTATATGAGTTCTATTTGAAGAAAGAAAAAGCTGTTTTTTCCGAGAAAGACTATGACGGTTTTTTGTCGCTCGGAAAAAATATTTTGACCGATTACTTCGAAACGACAACAGGTTCATGGAAGGCGATTGAAAAAATAGAGACGGAAGTACTGATTGACAGAGTAGTGGTTGACGGTGTTCCAATAAAGGGCCAATTGGACCGAATAGAAGTTACTGGAAAGACAGTAAACGTGGTAGACTTCAAGACGGGCGATGCGGAGCGAGGAGTGAAAAAGATGAGGCCTCCGAAAGAAAATGCCGATGAAAGTGACTCACTGGAAAAGAGGTTCGGTGGAAGTTACTGGCGCCAGATTATGTTTTATTCTCTACTGGTAAATGGCGATTCATCGCGCGACACCACTATGATAAGCGGGGAAATGGCATTTATAGAACCTGTTGGACCAGGTGAGTTCATTCGTGAAAAGGTTATGATTACACCTATGGCTTCGTCCATCATCCGCCATCAGGTGAAAGATGTATATGATCGCATTCGTAATCGCGACTTTCTTAGCGGATGTAAGAAGGAAGACTGCTATTGGTGCAACTTTGTATCGACGTATTACTCAGTCAAAAAGCAAATCGGGTAAAACTTATTTCTTATTGGATGGTTACCTTTGTACCCATTTTTAGTAAGACGTATGACAATCGACGAAATTGTAACTGTTTATTCAGAGGCCACGCCGAATCCGGAGTCAATGAAGTTTGTTTCCAATAAAATGATCCTGGCCAATGATAGTGTTGACTTTCGATCTAAGGACAAAGTTCAGGACTCTCCCTTCGCCACGGCGTTGTTTGAGTTTCCTTATGTAAAAGGAGTCTTCATCATGAACAACTTTGTAAGTATCACAAAATCTGTGGACTACGAATGGTTCGATATAATCCCTACGCTGAAGAAATTCGTTACAGAATATCTACAGGAAGGCAAAGAGATCGTAATCGAAAAAGCGGTTGAGCTTAGCGATGAAGAGGAGTCGGAAGTTGTTAAGAAGATTAAGCAATTGCTTGACGATCACGTTAAGCCAGCGGTTGAAATGGACGGTGGTGCCATCTCTTTCAAGAGCTTTAACGAAGGCGTTGTTTCGGTTGTAATGAAGGGTTCGTGTAGCGGATGCCCAAGCAGCACCATGACGCTCAAAGCAGGAATTGAAAACCTTCTTAAGCGAATGATTCCTGAAGTTGAGGCGGTAGAAGCCGAAGCGGGTTAAGGTGTTTCTTCCGACTATCGCATGATAGTCAACGTTCCTTTTTGATATCTTTTATTGTCTGGAAGGCAATCGGCCTTAACGCTGGCGTACCACATGTATACTCCAGGCGCAGCCTTTTTCCCTTTCCAGTTACCATCCCATGCCTCTCCAAGGGTGTTAGTTTCGAATACTTTTTCGCCCCAGCGGTTGTAAATGGCAAAGGTGTAACTTTCTACCTCTGACAATGTGAACGATGGTGAAATGGTTTCATTTAAGTCATCCATATTCGGACTAAACGCATTCGGTACGTAATAGTCCAATGCCTCTGACAAAAACAAAATTTCCGCGTCGTCATATGACTCATAGTCGCAAATTTTATCTTTTACGCGCACGCTGTAGAATCCACTCTCGGTAACGGTTATTGCTCCTACCCGAGCTCCTGTATTCCAGTGAATGGAATACGTGCTTGTATCGTTCAATTGCGTTGTTAACCGAATATCTTTCGAGTCGCAAAAAGCGCGATAGGGCGGTCCAATGTCAACCTCCAGGCCTGTTCGATTCGACACAACGATGGTGTCTATATAATGACAAATTCCCTGGTCAACACGCAACCAGTATGTTCCAGGTTCCTTAATATTCTTAACACCATTTTTGTCTCCATCCCACCACGTAAAGTCATCTCCCGACACATTCGGTTTCAAATTCATATTAACCTCACCACATAAAAGTGTGTCGTTACCAAGACTGAATTCCGGTATTGGGATGTCGTCGATTTGGATGGTGTCTTTTGCGGTGCAGCCATCGCGATACACAGTCAGCGAATATGTACCCGGTTTGTCCACATGCAACGTTGGAGTGGTATCTCCATTTGACCATTTATAACGATCGAACACTCTATTCTTTACCTCCAGAACCTTGTCTACCTCGTTTCCGCAAATCATGGTGTCATTTCCGATTGATATGGGACGGATTGCCGGGAGGATATTGATTTCGTCTTTAAAGCTTCCGCACTGAGTAAAAACCTCTACCCAATAGGTTCCATACCCGCTTACCTCAATTTGTTGTGTACGTTTCCCGTTCGACCAAAGTACATCTCTTCCGGGATGCCCTGCATCCAGCGTCCGTACAAAGCCTTCAGAACAGAAAGAAGTGTCTGACCCAATTCCGGTTTTGTGTTTGAAACTCTTACTACCAATGAACACCCATGAGTCTTTATCGGGGTCACCTACGTCGGCAATAGCCAATTTAATGGTATACCATTCGCACGCCTCAAGTTCAAGATTTGCTTTGAGTTGTACCGTTTGACCATCGTGCTGAAGGTATTTGTGTTTGTTCGAACCTTTGTTATCGTTCTGTTCAAAATACTGTGAGTTCCGTTTGTGGTTTACATTGTCTATTGTTACCTCCACATTTGAACCCGGGATTTTGGCTACGTTTTGTTCACCTACTATACCTGGACCAGAAATAAAGAATCCAAACACGTCGTTAAATCCTTCGTCTACCCATTCGAGGTATTCTTCAGAGGAGAAAATATACTTAAACTCGATCTCTTCCGTCTGTGGTTTAAACTCAAACTCCAGTACCGCAGCGTCTTTAGTGTTTACACCCGCAATCTTGTCCAGAATTTGATTTCCCGGCCAGTTAAACGCAGTGGTTTTGTCTTCTATGTCGTTAGGACCTTTTGCATTGGTAGCAATACCAGTTGACAGAATAATTCCCTTATCGAGACCCAGCTCGGCATCGTCCCCGTTTTCAAACAGAGCCATTGCACGGTCGTGGCCCGTAAACTTAATGTTCCGGGTTTGCACACCATCACCGACCAAAACATTGCCCACCAAAACCTGAGCACTAAAACCTTCTCCCACTATAAACTGGCTATATGCGGAAAGATGATGAAATAGAAAGATTATGCATCCGACGGCCTTTAAAACAAAAGCCTTGCTGTATGTGGTCCTTAAACTCAATTTATAAGTTTAACGTGTAGTAGCACGCATTTCTACAAAACTAACACCTAAAATGGTCAAAATAATGACATGATTTTGGGCAATTATGCCCTTTCATCCCAAATATGTTGCTTTTTTTCTCCATCTTGCGAGTCTGTTTTAGTTTAAAAAGTAAAGAATGAAGTATTTGTACACCTTGATTGCCATTCTTGGTATTTCTAGTTTAAGTATTGCTCAAATCACCTGGGACAAAGCAGTGGCTGATACTGCACGGGGTTTTGAAACCACTCCAGACATTGAAACACACAATGTTATAACGATCTCAAAGGCGGGAACGTATAGATGGAAGAGGACCTATAGCCCTAGCTGTCAAATTCAAACTGCCATATGTGATAAAAACTCATGTTATTTAGAGACTACTGATTCTGCCGACTTCGACGTAACAGCTGGTGAATCGTTTGATATGATCTGCCACTTCTATCCATATAACACGTGTTGTCCAGAAGGTGCAACAGTAACCTTGTATGTCTTCAAAGTGGACGAACCTGAGGTCAACAGCACGGCAACTTACCATCTTAAACTATGGTGTGCTTCATCTTCTGTGAGCGAATTGACCAAGTCAGCTTTTAAGATTAGCCCTAATCCGGCTTCAAATCTTGTAGAGATTACTGCTGATGGTCAAGTTGAAGTGCAGTTTGTAAACCTTTTAGGTGAAACTGTTCAGGTAAACCGTGTTGCATCAAACCAATACGACGTATCAACACTTGCGAAAGGTATTTATCTGGTTACGGTTCGAAACGAGAACGAAACGTACACGCAACGATTGGTGAAAAACTAATTTCAAAAAAAACGTAAATAGAAAGGCCAGGCGATAAGCCCGGCCTTTTTTTGTAGTATGAACTAAGCCCTTAAAACTTAGTGGTCAGTGTTAACACGAGTGAATTTCTTGTGGCCGTGTTTGTAGCAACCGGAACCGTGCCACTGTCTAAGGTGTATGGTTGTATTTGCTCTTTTCCCATGCGCTGCACAACCGCCATATCAAGTGCCCATCGCTTATCCTGAATACCTATTCCTGTGGTTAGGAAGGTCCGCGTAAGGTTATTATCCCGTGCGTTGGTCAATGGGCTTGAATATCTCGCAAAACCTGCTCTCAATCGTACCACGTTTAACACATACTCCCCCCCTATACGGAGGTTAACAGCTCTTCCATATTTTTCCCCTATTCGATCATTGGCAATTTCAAATGCGCTGATTGCCGGTCTCAAACGCATCATCGAATAGTCCATAATCTCTACATCCGTTGAGATAAAACCAGACTTTCCAAAAATGTAGGCCCCGCTTAGTGTTGTTCTCATTGGGCTTAGAACCTTGTACTCGTAGAAGCCTTCTGACGACTGATAGTTACCAAACGTTCCATCATCAAAATCAACGTTTAACTCATCGTAGTACTCGTCTTTCAAACTGTAGATGGTTGGTGTTTTAATTGCCGCCCCAACTCGTAGTTTTTCATTCGGTCGGACGATAATTCCCAGGTTCCCACTTACACCAATCCCCTTGGTTAACAGGTTTTGCTCCAGGGTCCAGGCAGCCCAATTGTCTAAATTAGTGCTTTCATCAACTTCTGTAAACCGGTTTTCCTCTTTATAACGCACCGTTGTTAAGGAAATGCCTCCACCCAGATAAAACTTATTCTCGTAGTTTGACGACAAACTCAAACTGATGTCGTTGGTTGACCCACTGGTGGAGATAACGTTCTTTTGAGAAAGTGCCCGATCGAGATCATCAATAGCCGGGTGATAGGTACGCAACCCTACACTATCAATTAAATAGGCTTCCCACGCCATTGTTTCCAGGTCGTTATATCCATAACTCAACTCTTCAGAAGAAGCTGATAATTCATTGATGGAAAGGCCATTTGCCCGCTCGGCAAAGTAATTTAGCATAGAATTCTGGTCATTACTTCCATTGTAGTTTACAATGCCATTAAAGTTGTTGGTCTGGTTGATGGCCATCGCAAAATTGGTGTTTAACCAACCTTTTTTCGCAGGTCTGCGGTTTTCGTATTTGCCGTTGTGAAACACCAGGCCTACGGATGGAACATTAAGTCCAAAATCGTAGTCGCGTTTTGTATTTCCCTGATATTCAGTTTTGCTCTTGGCATTGGCCATTTGACCACTAATCGTAAAACTATTGGTTCTAAACAAGGCCAGTCCAGCTGGGTTAATTTGCATACTCGACAGGTCTGCCCCGAGTGCTCCAAAAGCTCCACCTGCGCCCATTGATCGGGCCGTAGAACCAATGTCGGAACTTGAATATCGAAGGGCATCCAAATCACTTTGCCCGAAGGAAAACTGGCATAATCCTCCCAGCAAAATTGAAAATATCAACTTTCTCATAATCTGTATCTCTTGAATTAATTTTTGTTCGTTTTTCTATTATCTGCTGCGCGATGACCGTGAACTTCGCGACGGGCTTGAGCTTCTACTTGGAGAACTGCTTCTCGATGGCGATGAACTCCGTGTAGAACTCCTTGACGGACTTGAGCTTGACCGACTCGGAGAAACACTTCGTGAGGGAGAACTGCTTCTTGTTCTCGATGGCGAAGAATAACTTCTTGACGGTGAGCTGCTGCGCGAAGGACTCGACGACCGGGTCCGTGTAGGAGTAGTAGACCTTGAAGGTGAACTACTTCTGGTTCTCGATGGCGAGGAGTAGGACGGACTCGAAGATCGCGTTCTACTTGGTGAAGTACTTCTTGAAGGTGTACTGGTACGGGTTCGCGAAGGAGACGAATAACTTCGTGACGGCGAGCTACTACTTGACGAACCAGACGACCGTGTTCGGGTCGGCGTTGTAGACCTTGAAGGTGAACTACTTCTGGTTCTCGATGGTGAAGAATACGACGGGCTCGAAGATCGCGTTCTGCTTGGCGATGCGCTTCTTGTCGAAGTACTACTGCGCGAAGGGCTTGACGACCGGGTTTGCGTTGGTGACGTTGTTCGCGAAGGACTTGTAGCCTGCGATCGACTTGGTTGTGTTCGGGTTGAAGGTGTATACGATCGCGTTCTTGTTGGAGAAGTAGTTGTTCGCGTAGAAGAAGTACCACTCGGTGATTTATATGTTCCTGATGATCGGCTTGAACGGGTTGAACCATTCGACCCAACACTTGATGGTGTTGACGATGGGCTCGTTACCTGATTTCTACCTGGTGTACCCGTGCGCGTTGTTCTTCCGGATGACGTTCCGTAACCCGAAGAACTTCTTACCTGTCCGGCACTTGACCCTGACGACTGTTGAGGCGTGCTTGATCTGGAAGTTCTGGTGCCAGAACTAGCTCCCGAGAACCCAGTGTTTCTCTGACTTACACCACCACTGTTCGATGTTGCGTTGGTTGAGGATGGCCGTGTTACAGTAGAACTTGACCTTCCTGTTCCGGTAGTCGATTGCATACCAGAATATCTTGGACTTCTGCTACTTTGAGAGTTCGTAGGTCCTTGTACCGGAGCTGTTCCTCCACCTGAACCTGAGTTCGTGGTTCGTATCCCTCTGGTAGATTGCTGTCCCGTTGCGGCACCCAGTTGGCCAGAACCATCGGTATTGGCCCGTTGTTCGGAAGCCACTCGTTGGCCTGGTTGACCGTAACCGCCTGTATTGGTTGGCACTTCCATCTTGCCCGAGCTACGTGGTTTCACCTGCTCCTGTCTTCCTCGGGTAGAGGTATTTGTTCGGATGGTTTGTCGTGGACGGTTTTGAACACCAGACGTAGTTCGAACTATACCACCTCCGGATGAACCTCCACCTGTATTTACCGTTCCGGTACCGCCACCCCAACCATTTCGTCGGTTCCAGCGATTTCCTCCGTAATAATTCCAGGTGTTGTAAGTATAAGGGTAGTTATACCCCCAGCCTCCGCCGTAGTAATATGGATCGTTCCAACCATAATAGCCCCAGGAATTCCCCCAGCCATAACCAGGTGTTGGATAACATGTCCATCCGTTGTCCCAACCATTACCCCAGCGATTCCAGCCGGAGTTATACCCTCCATACCAGCCAAAACGCGATGAGTATCCTACATAAACACCTCCTGGTCGGTTCCAACGATTCCATCTGTTCCACCTATTCCAGCGGTTGTATCGATAGGGATTCCCCCAGGTTGAACCATACCACCAGTCGTTGTAACCGTAGTAAGGCCCATAGTCGTAAAACGGATCATAATAGTCCCATCTGCTGAACCTTCTATTTCGAATTCTGGAATAATAGGAGTTTCCATCATCCAATCCATCATAGTATCCATCCGAATATCCATCGTCGTAAAAATCGTCGTCCGCACCATTTAACCGATTAAAATGGTCTTCATATGAAAACCCACTAGCGGCATACCCCTGGTCATCCTCGTTAAAAACACGTTCGGTTTCTTCTGATGTTTGAGGTTCGGAATACACGTTATTGGTTTCCTCCCGGTATGTGTCTGCTTTTGTATATTCTACATCTACTTTATTAGACTCCGAATTGTACACTTCGACAGGAATTCTTTCGTTAATTTCTGTAGAATTTTCGTTTACCTTATCATCGTCAGGCGTATAATAAAGATCATCTGCATTCGCTACAGAATCTCCATTAGTGCCTTGTAATGAGGCACATGAGGTTAAAAAAAGTGCTGCTGCGAGTAAGGAATAAACGGTTTTCATAGGCGATCTAAATTAATGAATTCTTATACAGGGAGAAGTTCTACCTTTGCCTCCCCGTATACTATAGAAACAAAGAGTATTCCAATTTGATTTAACATGGCTTTTGAAAAAGTAACGCGCGCCGAAGATTATTCGAAATGGTACAACAATCTGGTCGTAAATGCCGACCTCGCAGAGCACTCTGCAGTTAAAGGTTGTATGGTAATTAAACCCTATGGCTATGCCATCTGGGAAAAAATGCAGGCTGAACTTGACCGCATGTTTAAAGAAACCGGTCATTCAAATGCATATTTCCCCCTTTTTGTTCCTAAAAGCTTATTCGAAGCAGAGGAGAAAAATGCAGAAGGTTTTGCCAAGGAGTGTGCAGTGGTTACCCATTATCGGCTAAAAACCGACCCGGATGACGATTCAAAGCTCATTCCAGACCCGGAAGCACGACTTACGGAAGAATTAATTGTACGACCTACCAGTGAAGCCATTATCTGGAACACGTACAAGGGATGGATACAATCGTATCGCGATCTGCCTATACTAATCAACCAATGGGCCAATGTGGTTCGTTGGGAAATGCGAACACGTCTGTTTCTGCGAACTGCCGAGTTCCTTTGGCAGGAAGGCCACACGGCTCATGCTACCAAACAAGAAGCGGTTGACGAAACCACTCAAATGCTTAACGTATATGCTGATTTCGCGGAGAACTTCATGGCCATACCGGTTGTAAAAGGGGTAAAAACTGAAAACGAGCGCTTCGCCGGTGCAGACGACACCTACTGTATTGAAGGTCTCATGCAAGATGGTAAAGCTCTTCAAATGGGCACTTCTCACTTTCTTGGTCAAAACTTCGCCAAGGCGTTCGACGTTAAGTACACCACCAAGGAAGGTAAACCTGAGCATGTATGGGCCACAAGTTGGGGGGTATCAACCCGCTTGATGGGTGCTCTGATTATGACTCACAGTGATGACGAAGGGCTTGTTCTTCCACCAAACCTGGCTCCCTTCCAGGTTGTTATTGTTCCGATATACCGGGGCGAAGAACAGCTTGCAACGATATCTGAAAAGGCAATGGAGATCAAGAAGACATTGGAATCTCAGGGCATTTCAGTGAAGTTTGATAACCGCGACACGCACAAACCTGGATTTAAGTTTGCCGAATGGGAGCTTAAAGGTGTTCCTGTTCGGATAGCAATGGGACCACGAGACCTTGAGAACGGAACCGTTGAAGTGGCGCGTCGTGATACGAAAGAAAAAGAAGTGCTTCAGTTAGAGGGACTCCCTACTAAGATAAAAAATCTTCTTACGGCCATTCAGGAAAACCTCTTCTTAAAAGCAGAAACTTACCGCGACAATCACATCACCGCGGTTAACTCCTGGAACGAGTTTAAAGAAGTGCTAGAGACCAAAGGAGGTTTTATTTCTGCCCACTGGGATGGTTCTGGAGAAACCGAAGAAAAGATAAAACAGGAAACGAAGGCCACCATT